>NZ_MLQM01000096.1:0-20151 GCF_001854525.1 Mycobacterium talmoniae | reverse complement strand
GGCCGCCACCTCGTCGGCGGCGGCCGCCTCCCGCAACGACGCGGCGATGGTGTCCCCGCCGTCACCGGAGTTGCCGAACGGCAGCAGCTGCCGCCCGCCGCGGCCGCTGACGATGGGCCCGGCGACGGTCACCACCGCGATCGCGGGTTTGGGTTTGCGGCCCGGCAGGCTGGCCACCGGCAGCCCCGGACGGTCGGCGGTGGCGTGCGCGTACCGGGACAGGTACAGCCGCGGCGGGGCGTCGTCACCGTCCGGGTCCCCGGATTCCGGTGAAATCCCTTCGGCGCCCACCAGTTCCGCGATCCGCGCGTAGGCCTGGTCGCGGAAGCCGATCCGGTCGATCAGCCCGGCGCCCACCGCGTCGTCGCGCAGCAGCGGCGCCCGGTCGGCCAGCGCGTCCACGGCGGCGGTGTCCAGGCCGCGCGAGTCGGCGACCGCTTGGCGCACCTGGGCGTGCAGGCTTTCCACCAGCGCGGTGTCGGCCTCGCGGTGTGCATCGGTGTAGCTGTCCTGGGTGAAAAGGTTTGCCGCCGACTTGTATTCGCCGCGGGCGACGAACTGGGCCTCGATGCCCACCTTCTGTAGCGCGGTGCGCAAAAACATCGCGTTGGTGGCGAACCCGATCAACCCGACGGTGCCGGACGGCTGCATCCACACCTCGCCGAACGCCGACGCCAGGTAGTACGACAGGGTGCCCGGATAGGTTTCGGCCCACGCCACCGACGGTTTGGCCGCGGTGAACGCCGCGATCGCCTCCCGCAGCTCCTGCACCGGCCCGGCCGCCGCGGCCGGCAGCTGCACCCGGGCGATCAGCCCCGCCACCCGCGGATCCTCGGCGGCGCGGTGGATGGCGGCGACGACGTCGCGCAGCACCGGGGGCCGCCCGCCGGCGGCGAGGATCGCCAGCGGATCCAGGCCGCCGGTCTCGTGCGGCACCGCCTGCAGGTCCAGTTCCAGGACGCAGCCGTTGGGCACCCCGCGGTGCCGGGCGGTATCGACCCGGCGCACCACCGCACGCAGCTCGTCGAGGCCGGGGACGTCGGGCAGCAACGCAAACATGAGTTGAGCCTACCGACGCCCGACGTACCGTGGTCGGGTGCGGTTCGCGATCTCCATCCCCCAACTGGACAGCACCGGCGTCGACGCCGACGGGCTGCGGGCGTATCTGGCCCGCGCCGAGGAACTCGGGTTCGAGAGCGGCTGGACCCTCGAGCAGGTGGTCGGCGAGGCGCCGCTGCTGGCGCCGCTGGAGCTGCTGGCCTATGCGGCGGCCTGCACCCAGCGGCTGCGGCTGGGGGTGGCGGTGCTGGTGACCTCGCTGCACGACCCGCTGCAGCTGGCCTCGGCGGTGACCGCGGTGGATCGGCTCAGCCACGGCCGGCTGGATCTGGGGGTCGCGCCCGGCGGCGGGTTCCGCAAGTTCGCCGCGTTCGGGGTGAACCCGGCGACGTTTGTGGCCCGCTTCACCGAGGGCCTGGCGTTGATGAAGGCGGCCTGGTCCGACCCGCCGCGGGTCAGCTTCCGCGGCCGGTTCCGCACCGTCGAGGACCTGGCGATCCAACCCAAACCGGTGCAGCGCCCGCACCCGCCGATCTGGTTCGGCGGGCACGCGCCGGCCGCGCTGGCCCGGGCGGTGCGGCACGGCGACGCCTTTTTGGGCGCGGGGTCGTCGACCACCGCCAGCTTCGCCGCCGAGGTGGTGGGGCTGCGCCGCGAACTCGACGCGCAGGGCAAGGACCCGGCCGGGTTCACCATCGGCAAACGGGTGTATCTGATGGTCGACGACGACGCCGAGCGGGCCCGGCAGCGGGTGCTGACCGGGGTGCAGCGCATCTACGGCGGGCGGCTGCGCGACGCCGAGGCGGTGCCGGTGGCCGGGACCCCCGACGATGTGGTGCGCGGGCTGCGTGCGGTGATCGACGCCGGCGCGCAGCTGATCCTGCTCAACCCGGTCGGGGCCGACGTCGCCGAGGACCGCGAGCAGATGGAACGCCTGGCCGCCGACGTGCTGCCGCAGCTGCGTTAGAGTCCCCCCCTCCGCGCGAGCGTGCGTGTCCCCGGTCAACACGCCGGGGAATTTCCCGTTTTCACGCACGCTCGCACCGGCTGCGGCGGTATAACCACCCGATGGTGCTCAAGGTCGCGGTGTCGCCTGACCTGATCGGCGGCGACGTCGATGCGGGCTACGGCAAGGTCGCCGACGCATTCCGGGCCAACTTCGCTCAGCGCCGGGAGGTCGGCGCCGCGGTGGCCGTCTACCGCGACGGCGTCAAGGTCGTCGACCTGTGGGGCGGCTACCGCAACGGCCGCACCACGGAGCCGTGGCAGCACGACACCATGGTGAACATGTTCTCCACCACCAAAGGTGTTGCGTCCCTTGCCGTGGCGGTGGCCGCCGCCCGCGGGCTGATCGACTATGACGCCGCCGTCGCCGACTACTGGCCGGAATTCGCGCAAGCAGGCAAGGCCAACGTGACGGTGCGGCAGCTGCTGTCCCACCAGGCCGGCCTGCCCGCCCTGGATGCGCCGCTGCGGCTAGCCGATCTGGCCGACCCGGCGAAGCTGTCGGCGGTGCTGGCCGCGCAGGCACCCGCCTGGCCGCCCGGAACCCGGCACGGCTATCACGCCCTCACGCTGGGCTGGTATGAGTCCGAACTCATCCGGCGCACGGATCCGGCGGGCCGGACGTTGGGCCGGTACTTCGCCGACGAAATCGCCGCCCCGCTGGGCCTGCAGCTCTACATCGGGTTGCCCGCCGCGGTGGACCGCACCCGGGTCGCGCAGTTGCACGGCTGGAAACGCGTCGAGGCGTTGCTGCACCTCAATACGATGCCGCCGCGGTTGGCCCTGGCACTACTGAATCCGTTCGGTCTCACCGGCCGAAGCGTCAACCTGCCCAACGATATCGACGCGATGCGCGACTTCAACCGCGAAGACGTCCGCACCGTCGAGATGCCGGCCGCCAACGGCATCGGCACCGCGCGATCGGTGGCTGCGGCCTACGGCAGCGCCGCCACCGGCGGCGGCGAACTCGGGCTAACGCCCACCACTTTCGATGCGCTCACGCAACCGGCGGTGGCCCCGAGCCGCGGCCTCCGGGACAAGGTGCTGCACGTCGATTCGGTGTTTTCGCTGGGATACTGCAAACCGGTGCCGCACTTCTGCTTCGGCTCCTCCGACAAGGCGTTCGGCACCCCCGGCCTCGGCGGCTCGCTCGGGTTCGCCGACCCCGACAGCGGTATCGGATTCGGCTATGTGATGAACCGGTTGGGTTTCCACCTCTACAGCGATCCGAGAGAAATCGCCCTGCGCCAGGCGCTGTTCCGCGATGTGCTGGGCGCGCGACCGCAGACCTAGCGACGAGCAGACGCAAAATCGCACAAATCCGGACCGGATCGTGCGATTTTGCGTCTGCTCGCGGCGGTGAAAAGCGCTACAGCTCGGTGACCGAACCGCCGACGGCGGTGATCTTCTCCCGGGCGCTGCCGCTGAACTTGTGGGCGGTGACGTCGACCTTGACCGCGATCTTGCCGTCGCCGAGCACCTTCACCAGGGTGTTCTTGCGCACCGCACCCTTGGCCACCAGCTCGTCGACGCCGATGGCGCCGCCCTCGGGGAACAGCCGGCCCAGGTCGCCGACGTTGACGACCTCATACTCGGTGCGGAACCGGTTCCGGAACCCCTTGAGCTTGGGCAGCCGCATGTGGATCGGCATCTGCCCACCCTCGAAGGTCACCGGCACGTTCTTGCGGGCCTTGGTGCCCTTGGTGCCGCGGCCGGCGGTCTTACCCTTGGAGCCTTCACCGCGCCCCACCCGGGTGCGCTTCGTCTTGGACCCGGGCGCCGGAGCCAGGTCATGCAGTTTGATGGTCATCAGGCCTCCTCAACCGTCACCAGGTGGTGGACCACCTTGATCAGGCCACGGGTCTGGGCGTTGTCCTCGCGCACCACCGACTGGCGGATCTTGCGCAGCCCCAGGGTGCGCAGGCTCTCGCGCTGCTTCCAGCGAGCGCCGATGGTGCTGCGCACCTGGGTGATCTTGAGGTCTGCCATGTCTTATGCCGTTCCCTCTCGCGCGGCGGCGGCCGCCAGCGCTTCGCTTTCCCGCCGAGCCTTGAGCATGCCCGCCGGTGCGACGTCCTCGATCGGCAGACCGCGTCGGGCCGCCACCTCCTCGGGACGCTGCAGCATCTTGAGTGCGGCCACCGTGGCGTGCACCACGTTGATCGCGTTGTCGCTGCCCAGCGACTTGGACAAAATGTCGCGCACCCCAGCGCATTCCAGCACCGCACGCGCGGCACCACCGGCGATCACCCCGGTACCCGGGCTGGCCGGGCGCAGCAGCACCACACCGGCGGCGGCCTCACCCTGCACCGGGTGGGTGATGGTGCCACCGATCAGCGGCACCCGGAAGAAGCCCTTGCGGGCCTCCTCGACGCCCTTGGCGATCGCGGCGGGAACTTCCTTGGCCTTGCCGTAGCCGACGCCGACCATGCCGTTACCGTCGCCGACGATCACCAGCGCGGTGAAGCTGAACCGGCGACCACCCTTGACCACCTTGGACACCCGGTTGATGTTGACAACCCGCTCCAGGTAGTTGCTCTTGTCGCCGTCGCGGCCGCGGCCGCCGTCGCGCCGGCCGCCGTCACGCCGCCCGCGCCCCTCAGACTCGCCGCGGGTGCCGCCCTGCGCCGTAGTCGCCTGCTCGGGGCCGGCTGCCCCGGTCGGCTGCTCCGCCATCATGCGGTCCTTCCGTTATCGGTCATCAGAATGTCAATCCGCCCTCGCGCGCCGCGTCGGCCAGCGCCGCGATCCGCCCGCCGTAGGTGTAGCCACCCCGGTCGAACACGACGGTGTCGATGCCGGCGGCCTTGGCCCGCTCGGCGATCAGCTGGCCGACCCGCACGCTGTGGGCCTTCTTGTCGCCCTCGACCGCACGCACGTCGGCCTCGATGGACGACGCCGCCGCCAGGGTGGTGCCGGTCAGGTCGTCGACCAGCTGCACGTGGATGTGCCGCGACGACCGGTGCACCACCAGCCGGGGCCGCTGGGCGGTACCCGAGATCTTCTTGCGCAGCCGGGCGTGCCGACGCAGCCGCGAGGCGCGCCGGGCCGCGGAGACGCTCTGCCCCACCGGCTTGCGCGCGACGGTGCCTGCCTGTGATTGCGCCATGACTACTTACCTGTCTTTCCGACCTTGCGGCGGACCTGCTCACCCTCGTAGCGCACGCCCTTGCCCTTGTACGGGTCGGGGCGGCGCAGGCGGCGGATGTTCGCCGAGATCTGGCCGACCTTCTGCTTGTCGATGCCCGAGATGGAGAACTTGGTGGGGGTCTCCACCGCGAACGTGATGCCCTCGGGGGCCTCGATCACCACCGGGTGGCTGTAGCCCAGCGCGAACTCCAGGGTGGAGCCCTTGAGGGCCACCCGGTACCCGACGCCGAAGATCTCCATCTTGGTGGTGTAGCCCTCGGTGACCCCGGTGACCAGGTTGGCCACCAGCGTGCGGCTCAGCCCGTGCAGCGACCGGCTGCGCCGCTCGTCGTCGGGGCGGGTCACCACGATGGCGCCGTCGTCGTCCCGCGCCACCCGGATCGGCTCGGCCACCGCCAGCCCCAGGGTGCCCTTGGGCCCCTTGACCGACACGTTCTGGCCGTCGATCGTCACGTCGACCCCGGCCGGAACCGGGATCGGCTGCTTACCAATACGCGACATAGCTCTAGCTCTCCCTCACCACACGTACGCGAGGACTTCGCCGCCCACGCCCTGCCTGGCTGCCTGACGGTCGGTGAGCAGGCCCGAGGAGGTGGAGATGATGGCCACGCCCAGGCCACCGAGCACCCGCGGCAGGTTGGTCGATTTGGCGTACACCCGCAGACCGGGTTTGGAGATGCGGCGCAAGCCGGCCAGGCTGCGCTCCCGGTTCGGGCCGTACTTGAGGTTCACCACCAGCGCCTTGCCCACCCGAGCATCCTCGACGTGGTAGTCGCTGATGTAACCCTCCCGCTTGAGGATCTCGGCGATGTTGGCCTTGATCTTCGAGTGCGGCAGCGTCACCTCATCGTGGTACGCCGAGTTGGCGTTGCGCAGACGCGTCAAAAAGTCTGCGATGGGGTCCGTCATCGTCATGACTGAGGTGTCACCTTCCTCGCAGTGGTTCCCATGCCGGGCCTACCGCGCTTCACCAGCTGCTCTTCTGCACACCGGGCAGCTCACCGGCGTGCGCCATCTCGCGCAAGCAGATACGGCACAGCCCGAACTTGCGGTACACCGCGTGCGGGCGACCGCACTTGCTGCACCGGGTGTAGGCGCGGACCGCAAACTTGGGCTTACGCTGCGCCTTGTTAACCAGAGCCTTTTTCGCCATCTGATCAGTTCTCCTTGAACGGGAAGCCCAGGGCCCGCAACAGCGCCCGTCCTTCGTCGTCGTTCGTCGCCGAGGTGACGACGGTGATGTCCATGCCGCGGGTCCGGTCGATGGAGTCCACGTCGATCTCGTGGAACACCGACTGCTCGTTGAGCCCGAAGGTGTAGTTGCCGGAGCCGTCGAACTGCTTGGGCGACAGGCCGCGGAAGTCGCGGATACGCGGCAGCGCAATCGAGGTGAGCCGGTCCAAGAACTCCCACATCCGGTCGCCGCGCAGCGTCACCCGGGCGCCGATCGGCATCCCCTCGCGCAGTTTGAACTGCGCGATCGACTTGCGGGCCTTGCGGATCTCCGGCTTCTGCCCGGTGATCAGCGACAGGTCGTTGACCGCGCCGTTGATCAGCTTGGCGTCGCGGGCGGCGTCACCGACACCCATGTTGACGACGACCTTCACCACGGTCGGGATCTGCATCACATTGGCGTAGTTGAACTCTTTGTGCAGCGCGTCGCGGATCTCTTCCCGGTAGCGCACCTTCAGCCGGGGCTGGGTCTTTTCTGCCGTTGTCATCGCCTCAGATGTCCTTGCCGTTGCGCTTGGAGATGCGGACCTTCTTACCGGTCTCCTCGTCCACCCGGTAGCCGACCCGGGTGGGTTTGCCGTCGGAGTCGACGATCATCACGTTCGACACGTGGATCGGGGCCTCCTGGGTGACGATGCCGCCGGACTGCGCACCGCGCTCGTTGCGCGACACCGCGGTGTGCTTCTTGATCCGGTTGACGCCCTCGACCAGCACCTTGTTGCGGGTCGGGAAGGCCTTGAGCACCTTGCCCTTGGCGCCCTTGTCCTTGCCGGAAATGACCAGCACGGTGTCGCCCTTGTGGATTTTCATCTACAACACCTCCGGGGCCAGCGAGACGATCTTCATGAAGCGCTTCTCGCGCAGTTCCCGGCCGACCGGGCCGAAGATGCGGGTTCCGCGCGGGTCGTTGTCGGCCTTGATGATCACCGCGGCGTTCTCGTCGAACTTGATGTAGCTACCGTCGGCGCGGCGACGCTCCTTGACGGTGCGCACCACCACCGCCTTGACGACGTCACCACGCTTGACGTTGCCCCCGGGGATGGCGTCCTTGACGGTCGCCACAATGACATCGCCGATGCCGGCGTAGCGCCGCGACGAGCCACCGAGCACCCGGATGCACAAGATCTCCTTGGCACCCGTGTTGTCGGCGACCTTCAGCCGCGATTCCTGCTGAATCACTCGATCTCCTCGGCGTGGTTAACGTGTGCACGGCAGACGGATGGCAACTCGGCCTGTCATGCGCGGTCTTCATCGCCGAAGGGCACGCGGGGCCGACTCGCGCCGGCCGAGGTCTGCCCACGGCAACCCCTAGAGTCTAGGTGACGACCTGCTCAGCGCCAAATTAGCGGTCGGCCACGCAGCGGAACCCGATATGGGTGGTGGCGGTGTCCTGGGATTGCGGGGACCGGGCCGCCGGCCGGTAGCGATGGCAGTACTCCGGCGCGCACAGGTGCGAACCGCCCTTGAGGGTTTGGCTGATGGCCGGGTCGGCGGGCCCGGTCGGCGCGCAGCAGCCCTTCGCCGGCCGGTCCGGCCGGTGCCGGGCGCTGTATTCGGTGGCGGTCCATTCCCACACGTTGCCGATCATGTCGAGCAGGCCGAAGTCGTTCGGCGCGAAGCTGCCCACCGGCGAGGTGCCCACCCAGCCGTCGGCGCCGTCGTTGCGGTACGGGAAGCGGCCCTGCCAGGTGTTGGCCCTCAGCCGCCCGCCGGGCGCGGGCTCGTCACCCCACGGGTAGATGGTGGTGGCGCCGCCGCGCGCCGCGTACTCCCATTCGGCCTCGCTGGGCAGCCGCCGCCCGGCCCAGCGGGCGTAGGCGGCGGCGTCGGGGTAGGCCACCTGCACGACGGGGTGGTCGGGCCTGTCGGTGATGTCGCTGCCGGGTCCCTCCGGGTGCCGCCAGGACGCCCCCGGCTGCCACCGCCACCACTGCCGCCAGTCCCGCAGATCCACCGGGCCCGACGTCGGGGTGAACACCAGGGCTCCGGGCACCAGGTCGGCCGGGTCGGCGCCCGGGTACAGCGCGGGGTCGATGGGCTGCTCGGCGACGGTGACGTAGCCGGTGTCGGCGACGAACGCGGCGAACTGCGCGTTGGTGACCGGATGGCGCTCCACCGCGAACGCCGCCACCGACGCGGTGTGGATCGGGGCCTCGTCGGGGTAGAAGCCGGTCGAGCCCATCGCGAACGCCCCGCCGGGCACCTCGACGAGTTCGGTCAGCATGACTTCAGGGTAGGGGCGGCGCCTCAGTCCCGGGCGAACGCCGCCGCCAGCTCCGTTTCCAGGTCCAGGTAGGGCTGGCCGCTGAGGTCCACGGTGACGTCGAGGATGCGGCCGCCGACGAACGCGAACGGCGCGACATACGCCGAGCACACCGCCTGCCCGGTGTTGCGTCCCACGCTGACGCCGCCGCCGGCCAGCGCGAACGCGCCGGGTTGGGTGAGCATGTCCGGCGCGGTGGCGACGACGACGTCGTCGACGTACAGGGCCGCCTCCCCGACCGGGGTGTGACTGCCCTCCACCGTCCCGGTGCGCTGGTAGCGCACCCCGAAGATGTGCTCCCCCACCGGGATCGGGTCCGGCGCGGACAGCCACTGTTCCCGCTCGCCAAGGAAGTTGTAGACGTAGTGCAGCCGCCCGTCGGCGATGAACAGCACGTGCCCGCCGTGCCGCGCACCCTGCTTGAACAGCACACCCGCCGCGTCGGCGGCGTCGACGCCGACCCGGGCCAACACCGCGAAGGATTGGCCGCGCAACTCCACGCAGGCACCCAGCGGCACCTCGGCGGTGTGCGGGTAGTAGGTGTAGCTGGTGCGGTCGCCGGCCAGGTACGGCCGCCACCGCATCGCGGTCTCCAAGATGTTGAGGTCGGCCAGCGGCAGACCGTGGTACTTGGCCGCCTCGGCGAACCACAGCGCTTTGAGCTCCTCGAGGCGGTCCGGCTCGTCGGCGGCGCGGTCGTGCAGTTGGCTGCGGTCGGCCGCCAGGTGGAACAGCTCCCAGCGGTCGGCGTCGAAGTGCCCCCAGCCGGCCGGTGAGGCGGCGTGCACGGTGTTGGCGAACCAGCCCCGATGCCAGATCCCGCGGGTGCCCAGCATGGTGTAGAACTGGGTTTGCTTACCGGTCGCGGCCTGCGGATCGGCAAGCGCCGCTTTGAAACTCACTCCTTCCAGCGGTTTTTGCGGGATACCGCGGACCGTCGCCGGCGGGGTCAGGCCGAGCAGGTCGTAGATGGTCGGGGTGACGTCGCAGACATTGATGTAGGTGTCGCGGACCTCGCCGCGCGCTGCGATTCCGTTGGGCCAGCAGATGATTGCCGGGTCGGCAATGCCGCCCTCGTGGGAGGCGTACCGCTTGTAGAGCTTGTAGGGCGTGTTGAACGCCATCGCCCACCCGATCGGATAGTGGTTGTAGGTTTCCGGCCCGCCGAGTTCGTCGAACAGCTTCATCGCCTCCTCGACGGTGTCGAGGTAGCCGTTGAAGAATTTGTTCTCGTTGGGGGAACCGTTGGGCCCGCCCTCACCGCTGGCCCCGTTGTCGGAGATCACCACCACGATCGTGTTGTCCAGCTGGCCGGATTCCTCCAGATAGTCCAGGATCCGGCCGATCTGGGCGTCGGTGTAGCTCAGGAAGCCGGCGAACACCTCGGCCATCCGGGAAAACAGCCGCTTCTCGTCGTCGCCCAGGCTGTCCCAGGGCCGCACGGTGTCCAGCGCCGGCCACGGCTGACCGTCGGCGCTGGTGGCATCGAGGTAGGGGTTGATCGGCGACAGCCCGGTGTCCGGCGGCACCAGCCCGAGCCGCTTCTGGTTGTCCAGCACGATCTCGCGGTAACGCTCATATCCCATGTCGAATCGGCCGGCGTAGCGGTCGGCCCACTCGGTGAAGACGTGGTGCGGGGCGTGCCCGGCGCCCGGGCACACGTATCCGAACCACGGCTTGTCGGGGGCGATCACCTTGGCGTCGCGGATGAATTCGATTGTCTTGTCGGCGATGTTCTTGGACAGGTGATACCCGTCGTCGGGGGTGGCCGGCGGGTCGACGCGGTGGTTGTCGTACACCAGGTCGGGGTACCACTGGTTGGTCTCCCCGCCCATGAAGCCGTAGAACCGTTCGAATCCGCGCGACAGCGGCCAATGTCGTTTGGTCGCCGCCAGATTGCACTCCTCCAGCGGGGTCAGATGCCACTTGCCCACGCAGTAGGTGTTCCAGCCGTGCTCGGCGAGCACCTCGGACAGCAGCGCGGTCTCGTGCGGAATACGGCCGCTGCAGTTGGGGAAGCCGTCGGTGAATTCCTCGATGGTGGCCATGCCGACGCTGGTCGGGTTGCGACCGGTCAGCAGCGCCGCCCGGGTCGGGGAACACAGCGCGGTGGTGTGAAACTGCGACAGCCGCACCCCGCGTTCGGCGAGGCGGGTCATGTTGGGCATGTCCACCAGCCCGCCGAAGCAGTCCCAGGTGGCGATGCCGACGTCATCCCAGACCAGGTAGAGGATGTTCGGCGCGCCGTCGGGCGCGGTGGGCGCCGCGAACGGGCCCCAATCCGGTTCGGAATCCCGGATGTCCAGTTCGATGTTGCCGCTGAATTCGCTTGGCATCGCCCACTCCGCTCACGCAGCCCCCAACCGTCGGAGACTACACCCGCGAGGTGGGTGCGGGGCGACGTAGCGCTGGCCTAACCCGGCCTGGCCCCACTGAGATCGACGTCCAAATTGACCTATAGCCCCGAAATCCGGGGGTTTGCGCCGTATGGACGTCGATCTCAGCAGCGCCCAGGGGGCTTACTTGGCTTTTTCGAGGATCTCGACCAGCCGCCAGCGCTTGGTGGCCGACAGCGGACGGGTCTCCATCAACGACACCCGGTCGCCGATGCCGGCGTCACCGTTCTCGTCGTGCGCCTTCACCTTCTTGGTGGTGCGGATGATCTTGCCGTACAGCGGGTGCTTCACCCGGTCTTCCAGCTCGACCACGATGGTCTTCTGCATCTTGTCGCTGACCACGTAGCCGATCGCGGTCTTGCGCCGACCGCGCGGCTTCTCGGTGCGCGGGGTGTGCTTGGGGCCCTTCTCCTTCGGAGCGGTCTTCGACCCGGCCTTCGCCTCTGCCATTACGATTCCTCACCATCGGGTCCGGACGCCAGACCCAGCTCACGTTCACGCAACACGGTGTAGATGCGGGCGATCTCCCGTCGCACCACACGCAGGCGCCGGTTGTTGTTGAGCTGACCGGTCGCCATCTGGAAACGCAGGTTGAACAGCTCCTCTTTCGATTCGCGCAGCCGCTCCACCAGCTCGTCGTCGCTCAGCTCCCGCAGTTCGCCGGCGGCCACTCCCACTGCCATCAGAACTGCTCCTCTCGGGTCACGATGCGCGCCTTGATCGGCAACTTGTGGATCGCGCGGGTCAGCGCGGCCCGCGCGGTTGCCTCGTTCGGGTAGCTGAGCTCGAACAGCACCCGGCCCGGCTTAACGTTGGCCACCCACCACTCCGGCGAACCCTTACCCGAACCCATCCGGGTCTCGGCGGGCTTCTTGGTCAACGGGCGGTCCGGGAAGATGTTGATCCACACCTTGCCGCCACGTTTGATGTGCCGGTTGATCGCGATACGCGCCGACTCGATCTGCCGGTTGGTGATGTAGGCGTGCTCCAGCGCCTGGATGCCGTAATCACCGAAGCTCACCTGGGTGCCACCGCTGGCGATGCCCCGTTGCTTCGGGTGATGCTGCTTGCGGTGCTTGACCTTGCGGGGAATCAACATGATTCAGCTCTCCTGCGTTTCAGCGGCCGGCTCGGCGGCGGCCGGCGCCGCCGCGGCTTCCTCGGCACCCGCCCGGCCGGCGTCGGTGCTGGTCGCGGTGGTCCCGGCGGCCCCGCTGCGCCGCGGCCGGGTGCCCGACGGGCGTTCCCGGCGCGGACGGTCCGGGCCCGACGGCGCGGCCACGGCCAGCTCGCGCTTGCCGCCGACCACGTCGCCCTTGTAGATCCACACCTTCACGCCGATCCGGCCGAAGGTGGTCTTGGCCTCGTACAGGCCGTAGTCGATGTCGGCGCGCAGCGTGTGCAGCGGCACCCGACCCTCGCGGTAGAACTCCGAGCGGCTCATCTCCGCGCCGCCGAGGCGGCCCGAGCACTGCACCCGGATGCCCTTGACGTTGGGCTGGCGCATCGCGGACTGGATGGCCTTGCGCATCGCGCGGCGGAACGCCACCCGGTTGCTCAGCTGCTCGGCGACGCCCTGGGCCACCAGTTGCGCCCGCGACTCCGGGTTTTTGACCTCGAGGATGTTGAGCTGCACCTGCTTTTTGGTCAGCTTCTCCAGGTCGGCGCGGATCCGGTCGGCCTCGGCGCCGCGGCGGCCGATGACGATGCCCGGCCGGGCGGTGTGGATGTCGACGCGCACCCGGTCGCGGGTGCGCTCGATCTCCACGTCGGCGATGCCGGCGCGCTCCAGGCCGGTGGACAGCAGCCGCCGGATCGCGACGTCTTCCTTGACGTAGTCGGCGTACTGCTTGTCGGCGTACCAGCGGGACTTCCAGTCGGTGGTGATACCGAGCCGGAAACCGTGCGGGTTGATCTTCTGGCCCACTACTGCGAGCCTCCCTTCGATTCGGAAGTCTCAGCCTTCTTGGCCGGTGCCTTCTTGGCGGCGGCGGCCTTACTGGCCTGGGCCCGACGCGCGCGGGTCGCGCTCGCCGAACCGGTGCCGCGCCGCTCCTTGACCGGCCGGCTCTCCACCACCACGGTGATGTGGCTGGTGCGGCGGCGGATCCGGAACGCCCGCCCCTGGGCGCGGGGCCGGATGCGCTTGGCGGTGGGCCCCTCGTCGGCGTAGACGGTGGCCACCACCAGGGTGGCCGGGTCCAGCCCGTTGTTGTTCTGCGCGTTGGCGGCCGCGCTGGCGATCACCTTGGCCACCGGTTCGCTGGCGGCCTGCGGCGCCCAGCGCAGGATGTCGAGCGCCTCGGACACCGACTTGCCGCGCACCAGGTTGATCACCCGGCGCGCCTTGGTGGCCGACACCCGCACGAAGCGGGCCTTGGCGACCGCGGAGGGGAACTCAGTCGTAACACTCATCGCCGCTTACTCTTCCGGTCGTCTTTGATGTGCCCCTTGAAGGTGCGGGTGGGCGCGAACTCGCCGAGCTTGTGCCCGACCATCGACTCGGTGACGAACACCGGCACGTGCTTACGGCCGTCGTGGACGGCGAAGGTGTGCCCGATGAAGTCCGGGATGATCGTCGACCGACGCGACCAGGTCTTGATGACCTGCTTGGTGTTCTTCTCGTTCTGCACGTCGACCTTTTTGAGCAAGTGGTCGTCGACGAACGGGCCCTTTTTGAGGCTGCGTGGCATCGCTTAACTCTCCTCCGCTTTACCGGTGCTTCTTGCCGGTGCGCCGGCGTCGGACGATGAGCTTGTCGCTCGGCTTGTGACGGCGGCGGGTGCGCCCCTCGGGCTTACCCCACGGGCTGACCGGGTGGCGACCACCGGAGGTCTTGCCCTCACCACCACCGTGCGGGTGGTCCACCGGGTTCATCACCACACCACGGACGGTCGGGCGCTTGCCCTTCCACCGCATCCGGCCGGCCTTACCCCAGTTGATGTTGGCCTGCTCGGCGTTGCCGACCTCGCCGACGGTGGCGCGGCAGCGCACGTCGACGCGGCGGATCTCCCCCGACGGCATCCGCAGCGAGGCGTAGGTGCCTTCCTTACCCAGCAGCTGGATGCTGGACCCCGCCGAGCGGGCCAGCTTGGCACCGCCGCCGGGCCGCAGCTCGACCGCGTGGATCAGCGTGCCGGCCGGGATGTTGCGGATCGGCAGGTTGTTGCCCGGTTTGATGTCGGCGTTGGCGCCCGACTCCACCACGTCGCCCTGCGAAAGACCCTGCGGGGCAATGATGTAGCGCTTCTCCCCGTCCAGGTAGTGCAGCAGCGCGATCCGCGCGGTGCGGTTCGGATCGTACTCGATGTGCGCGACCTTGGCGTTGACGCCGTCCTTGTCGTTGCGACGGAAGTCGATCACCCGGTAGGCACGCTTGTGGCCACCGCCCTTGTGCCGGGTGGTGATGCGGCCGTGCGCGTTACGGCCACCCTTGCCGTGCAGCGGCCGCACCAGCGACTTCTCCGGGGTGGAACGAGTGATCTCGGCGAAATCGGAGACGCTGGCACCGCGACGACCGGGGGTCGTCGGCTTGTACTTGCGAATTCCCATGACTTAAGTCTCTCTCTCGCGCCGGGCTAGGCCGGTGCTGTGAACAGGTCGATCGGTTTGCTGCCGGGCGCCAGGGTCACGATGGCGCGTTTGGTGTTCTTCCGCTTGCCGTAGCCGGTGCGGGTGCGCTTGCGCTTGCCCTGCCGGTTGGCGGTGTTCACCGAGGCGACCTTGACGGAAAAGATCTTCTCCACCGCGATCTTGATCTGCGTCTTGTTGGAGTCCGGGTGCACCACGAAGGTGTACACGTTGTCCTCGATCAGGCTGTAGGACTTCTCCGAGATGACCGGCGCCAGGATGACGTCGTGCGGGTCGGTGACGGTTGCCATCAGGACGAAACCTCCTGCTGCTGGGTGTTCGCGCCGATGTAGGCGTTCAGCGCCTCGACGCTGAAAACCACGTCGTCCGCGCGCAGCACGTCGTAGGTGTTGAGCTGGTCGGGGGCCAGGATGTGCACCCCGGGCAGGTTGCGCACGCTCTTGGCGCCGGTCTCGTCGGCGCGGCCGATCACCACCAGCACCTGCTTGCGCTCGGTGAGCGTGCCCAAGAACGCCTTGGCGCTCTTGGTCGACGGGGTCTGGCCGGTGACCAGCTCGGTGACGGCGTGGATGCGGCCGTTGCGCGCCCGGTCCGACAAGGCGCCGCGCAGCGCGGCGGCGATCATCTTCTTCGGGGTGCGCTGGCTGTAGTCGCGCGGCTTGGGGCCGTGCACCACACCACCACCGGTGAACTGCGGGGCCCGGGTCGAACCCTGCCGGGCGCGGCCGGTGCCCTTCTGCCGGTACGGCTTACGGCCACCGCCGCTGACCTCACCGCGGGTCTTGGTCGAGTGGGTGCCCTGCCGAGCGGCGGCGCGCTGGGCGACCACCACCTGGTGCATCAAGGCGATGTTGGCCGGGGCGTCGAACAGCTCGGCCGGCAGTTCCACCGAGCCGTCGGTCTTACCGGCCGGGGTCTTGACGTCAATCTTGATGCCAGCCATTACTTCTCACCTCGCTTGATCGCGCTGCGGACCAGGACGAGCCCACCGTTGCGGCCGGGGATCGCGCCCTTGATCAGCAGGACGCCGTTTTCCGCATCGACCTTGTGCACCACCAGGTTCTGGGTGGTGACGCGGTCGTTACCCATCCGGCCGGCCATCCGGGTGCCCTTGAACACCCGGCCGGGGGTGGCGCAGCCGCCGATCGAACCCGGCCGGCGGTGCACCGCCTGGGCGCCGTGGCTGGCGCCCTGGCCGCGGAAGCCGTGCCGCTTCATGGTGCCGGCGAAGCCCTTGCCCTTGGAGGTGCCGGTCACGTCGACGTAGCTGCCGTCGGCGAAGATCTCGGCGGTCAGCTCCTGGCCGACCTCGTATTCGGCGGCGGCGGTCTCGTCGTCCAGGCGCAGCTCGGCCAGGTGCCGGCGCGGGTTGACCCCGGCCACCGCGTACTGGCCGGTCACCGGCTTGTTCACCTTGCGCGGGCTGATCTCGCCGTAGGCCAGCTGCACGGCGGAGTAGCCGTCGCGCTCGGGGGTGCGGATACGGGTCACCACGTTGGGCCCGGCCTTGACCACCGTCACCGGCACAACCTTGTTGTTCTCGTCGAACACCTGCGTCATGCCCAGCTTGGTACCCAAAATGCCTTTACGTGCCATGGTTATTCAGGCTCCTACTGGATGTTGACGTCGACGCTGGCCGGCAGATCGATGCGCATCAGGGCGTCAACGGTCTTCGGGGTCGGGTCGAGGATGTCGATCAGCCGCTTGTGCGTGCGCATCTCGAAGTGCTCCCGCGAGTCCTTGTACTTATGCGGGGACCGGATGACGCAGTACACGTTCTTCTCGGTCGGCAGCGGCACCGGGCCCACCACGGACGCGCCGGTGCGGGTGACCGTCTCGACAATCTTGCGCGCCGACGCGTCAATAGCCTCATGGTCGTAGGCCTTGAGCCTGATGCGGATTTTTTGTCCCGCCACGCTTCTGCTACCTCGCTCCTGCTTAGGGGCCGTGTCCGGCCCCGCTGGTCTACTGCCCTGCGCTGTCCGCGCTGGATGTTGCCGCCGCTGTTTACCTGTCCTGGTCCACCGGCCCCCGCGGTCGGGTGTGTCGCCCGCCCGCGACTCGTCGGCGCCGAAAATTTTCGTCACTGTCCGAGGATGGGACCGGACGCGCCGTGTGGCGCCGGTCGTATGCCCGGCCAGGCGCGAACCCGGCGCAAGGCAACCCGAATAGTATGCCCCAGATCGGGGTGGCGGCCAAATCCTGGGCCGATCGGTTGACTCTGCATCCAGGGCGCGAAAGTACGAGTAGACGACGCCCTGGGCGCAGAGTCAACGGCGTGGCGATCTTACTTTCAAGTAAGGTAGCCGGTTATGACCACTCCGACCAGCACCTACCAGGCCTGGAAGCGCCTTTCCGGACGCCCCGGCGGCACCCTGCTGTTCTCGGCCGCGGCGATGGCCCGGGTGCCGTACTTCGCCTCGATCCTGCCGCATGTGGTGCGCATGGAGCCCGGCCTGGCCGAGGTGGCGGTGCCCAAGTGGTTCTTCGTGTACAACCACCTGCACACCGTGCACGCGATCGCCTCCTGCAACGCCGCCGAGGTCGCGATGGGGATGCTGATGGAGGCCACGGTGCCGCGCAGCCACCGCTGGATCCCCAAGGCGATGACCGTGCAGTACCTGGCCAAGGCCACCACCTCGCTGCGGGCGACCGCCCGGCTGGATCCGCCGGACTTCAGTTCGATTGCCGAGGGCGTCGAGGTGGTGGTGCCGGTCAGCGTGACCGACCGCGACGGCGTCGAGGTGGTGCACGCCGACATCACCACCTGGGTGACCCCGACCGAGTAGGGCTTACGGCGGCCAGTCTGCGGTGACGGCGCCGACACTGTGCTCAGGGCGTCGACCCTGAACTCTGCGCGTCGAAGCTGAACTGGCGGCACCGAGGCTGAACTCACGGCGCCCAGACTGAACTCAGAGCGCCGCTTCGGCTCGGACGACGCTCTCAGCTCAGTCTGGAGGCGCTCAGTTCAGCCTCGATGCCCTAGCCGCAGGCTCGACGCCATAGGTTCAGGCTCGGCGCCCTAGTCGCAGGCTCGGCCCACCGGGCGAGGCCGCAGGTCAACTTATCGGTCGCGCAGCGCGGAGGCGCTCGGTTAGCGCCAGAAACACGAAGAAATTCGGGATCTGGCGGACCGCCTCATAGACCAGCAATTTTGGCCGTTCCTCTGACCGCACGTTTACCGTGCCATTCGTGACGGTGATGTCGCTTACCCGCGACCACGGCCAGCCGCTCGTGCCAGTACCCACCTGCTGTGCGGTAACCCAGATCCGGCCGAACTCTAACCGCTGTCCAGCCATAATGGCCGCCCAGGCAACAGGCAATTGCGCGTCGGTTACCGCGCGTTGGATCGTCGGACCCCACTCAGTGGGTTGCTGGAAATTGCCAGTGATCGTGAACTTCGCCCCGCTTGTGTCGCGCAGTCGGTAGCTGTATCTCCGCTGCGAGCCGAGGGTGTGGTGGTAGTCAACGATGTTCTGCCACAACGCCGTATCGTCGTATCGAACGACCCGCAATTTGCCCCGTTGCACCACGGTAATACCGCGCTCAAAGATGTCCAGCCGCGCACCCCGGTTGGCCGCCGCGTGCAGGGCATATCCGCCGCCGATCACGACCGCCGGAATGGTGGCAAGAATAGCCGCCGCCGGCGCGCCGACGCTGACCAGGCCAATTGCCGCACCGCCGAGCAGTATTAGCGCGAGGATTAGCGGCCTATTCCAGATCAGCGTCCAGCGGTGGGACCCTCGATGTTCACCCAGATCGGCCTGCCGGGCAACGGCGTCGATCCGCGCTGGCCATTGCGAATCGGCTGCTGGTGGCTGCACCATGTGGCGCCACATTACCTACGGGACACCAGCGCCCGCTATCTGCATCGAGATCGACGTTTCGGTGACTTCCACTCGGCGTTTAGCCCGAAAACGTCGATCTCGGCGCACTCGGCGAGGGGTGACGCACTCGGCGAGCCGAACGTCAGCGCGGGGCGCGGGCCGCCGCCCAAAACGGGCATTGATGGTCGGCCTCGAAGCTGGTAGTGACCCGGTTTCCGTCGGTGCGCAGCGACAGCCACGGCCCGTCGTGTCCGGCCTTCGGCCAGTCCGGCGCCCCGGCGGCCTTGGGGGTACCGGTGGTCACGAAGTGGCTCCAGTAGGCGATCATCTGCTGCGACAACGCCCGCTGCTCGGCGTCCAGCGGCGGCGCGCCGCCGACGTCGAACAGGTAGCGCATCTCCAGCGAGTGGCTGGCGCCGATCGGGAACGGCACCCGCTCATACATCTCCGGGGCGGGCGCGTGCCGGTCGTCGAACTCGTAGGCGTAGACCGCCGGTGCGCTGTCGGAGAATCCGTCGGTCATCCGGTCGGCCAGGCAGGAAAAGATGTCGTCGGTCGCGGCGGCCGCGTAGGCCAGCGAGACGCTGCCGCCGTAGCGCTCGGGCGGGTAGTGCGCCAGCACGGCGGGGCCGATCGCCGCGCCGAAGGTGTCGGCCAGCACACCCGGATACTCCGCGGCGGTGATCTCCTTGCCCTCCCGCAGGTATTGCAGCGCCACGAACATGGTGAATTCGTCGGCGTTGGTGCCGATCAATACCGGCACCTTCGCCGCGCCGCCGGTAGCGGTCACCGCCACCGGGTCGACGGGCAGCACCCGGGTCCCGGTGACCGGACCGGACAGCCGGTCGCTGCCGAACCGGGCGTACCACAGCGGTTCGGCCAACTTGCCGGCCGGCAGCGCACGCAGGCACGGCCCGGCGGCACCCGGATCCGCGCACCCCACCGCCGCGGCGTAGTCCTGGCTAACCCGCTGCGCGGTCGGCACATCGACCTGCGCCTGACACGGCCCGCTCTGGATGATCGCGGCCCTAAACAGTCCGGCCGATCCGGGGGCGACCAGGTGGTCGCAGACCGACATTCCGCCGGCGGATTCGCCGGCGATCGTCACCTTGGTCGGGTCGCCGCCGAAGCTGGCGATGTTGTCCCGGACCCAGCGCAGCGCGGCCTGCTGGTCGGCCAGCCCGTAGTTGCCCACCTCGCCGAGGGCCGGGTGCGCCAGGAACCCCAGTGCCCCCAACCGGTAGTTGATGGTGACCACGACGATGTCACCCTGGGTGGCCAACCAGCGGGCGTTATAGATGTCGCCGCTGCCGTTGACGAACCCGCCGCCGTGGATCCACACCATCACCGGCCGCTTCTCGGTCGCGTTCAGCGGCGGCGTCCACACATTGAGGGTCAGGCAGTCCTCGCTGGTCCCCGGATCCGCGACGCCACCGTTGCCCTGCAGACACCACGGCCCGGTTTTGCTGGCATCGCGCACCCCCGGCCACGGCGCGGCCGGGCGGGGCGGCTGCCAGCGCAACGGCCCCACCGGCGGCGCGGCATAGGGCAAGCCGGCGAACAGCCGGTAATCGGCGGGGGCGGGTGTGTCGGGGGTGGTGGGGGCGTGGGGGTGGGGGTGGGGGGG
>NZ_MLQM01000095.1:0-20211 GCF_001854525.1 Mycobacterium talmoniae | reverse complement strand
GTCCAATAGCCTGCTGGAGGGGCTGGTAGTGGGCGGTCGCGCCAGCCGCACCGGCGCCGACCACGCGGCCGCTGCCGGGCCCGCGCACGCGGTGTCCCCGGAGCCGGCGGCGGGCGCGGCGCTGTCGCGCGACACCCTGCAACGCGCCATGACCCGGGACGCCTCGGTGGTGCGCGACGCCGACGGGTTGGCCCGGCTCACCGCGACACTGGCCACCGCGACGCCGCGCGCCGTGCTGAACCGCACCGACTTCGAGGACGTCGCGTTGACCGTCACCGCCCGGGCGGTCGCGGCGGCGGCGCTGGCCCGCACCGAGAGTCGGGGCTGTCACCACCGCGCCGATTACCCGGACCCGGATCCCGCCCAGGCGCGCGGCACCCTGGTCCGCCTAGAGGACGGCGCGGTGCGGGTCGAGGCGCCGGTGCCGGCATGACCCGCTCCGGGATGACCCTGTCCGCCACCGAGCTGGCCGAGGCCCGCGCGGTCATCGCCCGCGCCCTGGACGAGGACCTGCGCTACGGCCCGGACATCACCACGTTGGCGACCGTGCCCGACGGCGCGATGGCCACCGCGGCGATGGTGACCCGCGAACCCGGGGTGATCGCCGGGGTCGACGTGGCGCTGCTGGTACTCGACGAGGTGCTCGGTGCCGACGGCTACCGGGTGCTGGACCGCGTCGACGACGGCACGGCGCTGCCGTCGGGCGCCACGCTGCTGGCGGTGGAGGCCCTGACGCTGGGCCTGCTGACCGCGGAGCGGACCCTGCTGAACCTGGTGTGCCACCTGTCCGGGATCGCCACCGCCACCGCGGCCTGGGTCGAGGCCGTGCACGGCACCACCGCCCAGATCCGCGACACCCGCAAGACGCTGCCCGGACTGCGGGCGCTGCAGAAATACGCCGTGCGGGTCGGCGGCGGCGTCAACCACCGGATGGGGCTCGGCGATGCCGCCCTGATCAAGGACAACCACGTGGCCGCGGCCGGCTCGGTGGTCGCGGCGCTGCGCGCGGTCCGCGCGGCGGCCCCCGATCTGCCCTGCGAGGTGGAGGTCGATTCGCTCGAACAGCTCGACGCGGTGTTGGCCGAGCACCCGCAGCTGGTGCTGCTGGATAACTTCCCGGTGTGGCAAACCCAGATCGCGGTGCAGCGCCGCGCCGCGCGCTCCCCGGCCACCCAGCTGGAATCCTCGGGCGGGTTGTCGCTGGAGACCGCGGCGGCCTACGCGGGAACCGGCGTCGACTACCTGGCCGTCGGGGCGCTCACTCATTCGGTGCGGGTGCTCGATATCGGCCTGGACATGTGAGGCCGGGCGCCGAGCAACCGGCGAGAGGGAACCACGCGACGCATCGTCGGCGTGTCGCGTCGTGAGATTCCCTCTCGGCAGGCTGTGGGGCCCCGTCAGGTGATGTCGGCGACGAACACCGCGAGCCGGCGGCCCTGCACCCGGGCCAGCCAGGGCAGGCCCTCGCCGTCGGCGCCGGCCGGCAGGATGCGCGGGTTGGTCAGGTGCACGTCGCTGCGGAACAGATGCACGTCGGCCTCACCGGCGGCCAGCACGTTCTTCACCCAATCGGTCTTGCCGTGACCGAGCGCGATCGCCAGCACGTTGCCCTTGCGGTAGGTGGTGACCACCGTCTCGTACGGCTTCCCGGACTTGCGACCTCGGTGTTTGATGATCGACGCGCCGGGCAGATACCGCGCCAGCGGTTTCACCACCGGGTTCATGTAGCGCATCTGCCACCGGTCCAGCCAGGGCGGGAAGATCCGCGGCAGACTCGCGACGTTGTCGGGTTTATCGGGTGTGGCCATGACAACTCCGATCGCAGAGGTGGGTGTGGCATCACTGTATCGGTGCGCGGCGAAATCCAGTTGAGCTGCTCTGGGACAATGGTCGACGTGACCACCAACTCGCCGCTCATGGCCCGCATCGATCTGCGCGGCGCCGCACTGACCGCGGCGGCACTGCGGGCGGTGTTGCCGCGCGGTGGTGTCGACGTCGAGGCGGTGCTGCCGAAGGTGCGGCCCATCGTCGACGCGGTCGCCGACCGGGGAGCGGCGGCGGCCCTGGACTACGGCGAGTCCTTCGACGGGGTGCGGCCCGACACCGTCCGGGTGCCCGCCGCCGCCCTCGAGTCGGCGCTGACCCAGCTGGACCCCGACGTGCGGGCGGCGCTGCAGGTCGCCATCGACCGGGCCCGCGCGGTGCACGCCGACCAGCGTCGCACCGACACCACCACCACACTGGGGCCCGGCGCCACGGTCACCGAGCGCTGGGTGCCGGTCGAGCGGGTGGGTCTGTATGTGCCCGGCGGCAACGCGGTCTACCCGTCCAGCGTGGTGATGAACGTGGTACCGGCGCAGACCGCGGGCGTCGACTCGCTGGTGGTGGCCAGCCCGCCGCAAGCCGCCCATAACGGCCTGCCGCACCCGACCATCCTGGCCGCCGCCGCGCTGTTGGGCGTCGACGAGGTCTGGGCGGTCGGCGGCGCGCAGGCGGTGGCGCTGCTGGCCTACGGCGGCACCGACAGCGACGACACCGAGCTGGCGCCGGTCGACATGATCACCGGACCGGGCAACATCTACGTCACCGCCGCCAAACGGCTGTGCCGCTCCCGGGTGGGCATCGACGCCGAGGCCGGGCCCACCGAGATCGCCATCCTCGCCGACCACAGCGCCGACCCCGCGCACGTCGCCGCCGATCTGATCAGCCAGGCCGAACACGACGAGATGGCCGCCAGCGTGCTGGTGACCCCCAGCGTCGAGTTGGCCGACGCCACCGAACGCGCCCTGGCCACCCAGCTGGAGAGCACAAAGCACCGCGACCGGGTGACGACGGCGCTGGGCGGACGCCAGACGGCGATGGTGCTGGTCGACGACCTGGACGCCGGGGTGCGGGCGGTCAACGCCTACGCCGCCGAACACCTGGAGATCCAGACCGTCGACGCCGCCGCGGTTGCGGCCCGGATCCGCAGCGCCGGCGCGATTTTCGTCGGCCCCTGGTCACCGGTCAGCCTGGGCGACTACTGCGCCGGCTCCAACCATGTGCTGCCGACCGCGGGCTCGGCGCGGCACTCCAGCGGCCTGTCGGTGCAGACCTTTCTGCGTGGCATCCACGTCGTGGAATACACCGAGGCCGCGCTCAAAGACGTGACCGGGCACGTGATCACCCTGGCCACGGCGGAAGACCTGCCCGCGCACGGGGAGGCGGTACGGCGGAGGTTTGAGCGGTGAGCACACCGGGCCAGGAGGTGACGTTGGCGGATCTGCCGCTGCGCGACGACCTGCGCGGCAAATCCCCGTACGGGGCGCCGCAGCTGGTGGTTCCGGTGCGGTTGAACACCAACGAGAATCCCTATCCGCCGACCCCGGCGCTCATCGACGACGTCGCGCGCTCGGTGCGCGATGCGGCCGCCGAGCTGCACCGCTACCCCGACCGCGACGCCGTCGCGCTGCGCACCGATTTGGCCGCCTACCTCAGCGCCCAGACCGGGGTGCACGTCGGCGTGGAGAACCTGTGGGCGGCCAACGGTTCCAACGAGATCCTGCTGCAGCTGCTGCAGGCGTTCGGCGGGCCGGGCCGCTCGGCGATCGGGTTTGTGCCGTCGTATTCGATGCACCCGATCATCGCCGACGGCACTCAGACCCGGTGGCTGGTCGCCAACCGGGCCGAGGACTTCCGCCTCGATGTGGCCGTCGCTGTCGCCGCCATCACCGAGCACCGGCCCGATGTGGTGTTCATCGCCAGCCCCAATAACCCGTCGGGGCAAAGTGTTTCGCTCGACGAGCTGCGACCCCTGCTCGATGCCGCGCCGGGCATCGTGATCCTGGACGAGGCGTACGGCGAATTCTCCTCGCAGCCCTGCGCGATCTCGCTGATCGCCGAGTACCCGACCAAGCTGATCGTCAGCCGCACCATGAGTAAGGCGTTCGCGTTCGCCGGCGGCCGGCTGGGCTACCTGGTCGCCGCGCCGGCGGTGATCGACGCAATGCTGCTGGTGCGGCTGCCGTATCACCTGTCGTGCATCACCCAGGCCGCGGCCCGTGCCGCGCTGCGCCACGCCGACGACACCCTGGGCAGCGTGGCGCATCTCATCGCCGAACGAGACCGTGTCTCAAAAGAACTGGATGCCCTGGGGTTTCGGGTCATCCCCAGCGACGCGAACTTCGTGCTGTTCGGCCGGTTCGCCGACGCGCCGGTGACCTGGCAGCGCTACCTGGATGGCGGCGTGCTCATCCGCGACGTCGGGATCCCGGGCTACCTGCGCGCCACCATCGGGCTGCCCGAGGAAAACGACGCGCTGCTGGCCGCCAGCGCGCAGCTGGTGGCCACCGAACTCGCCCAACCGCCGGTGGCGGGTCGCCACCAATCGCTAGGAGCATCATGACCGGTAGCCGCCGCGCCCGGGTGGAACGCGCCACCAAAGAGTCCGACATCGTCGTCGATCTCGACCTGGACGGCACCGGTGTCGTGCACGTCGACACCGGGGTGCCGTTCTACGACCACATGCTCACCGCGCTGGGCAGCCACGCCAGCTTCGATCTGACCGTGCGCGCCACCGGCGACGTCGAGATCGAGGCGCACCACACCGTCGAGGACACCGCGATCGTGCTCGGCCAAGCGCTCAATCAGGCGCTCGGCGACAAGAAGGGCATCCGCCGCTTCGGGGATGCGTTCATCCCGATGGACGAAACGCTGGCCCACGCCGCCGTCGACGTCTCCGGGCGTCCCTACTGTGTGCACACCGGTGAGCCGGATCATCTGCGGCACACCACGATCGCGGGCTCCCAGGTGCCTTACCACACCGTCATCAACCGGCACGTGTTCGAGACGCTGGCCTCCAACGCCCGCATCGCGTTGCACGTGCGGGTGCTCTACGGGCGCGACCCGCACCACATCACCGAAGCCCAGTACAAGGCGGTGGCCCGGGCGCTGCGCCAAGCCGTCGAGCCCGACCCGCGGGTGTCGGGCGTGCCCTCCACCAAAGGCTCGCTGTGACAGCGAAATCGGTGGTGGTGTTGGACTACGGCTCGGGCAACCTGCGGTCGGCCCAGCGGGCGTTGCAGCGGGTCGGCGCCGCGGTCACGGTGACCGCCGACGCCGACGCGGCGGCGGCCGCCGACGGGCTGGTGGTGCCCGGCGTGGGTGCGTTCGCGGCATGTATGGCCGGACTGCTGTCGATCAACGGCGACAAGATCATCGCCGAGCGGGTGCTGGCCGGGCGCCCGGTGCTCGGCGTGTGCGTCGGCATGCAGATCCTGTTCGCGCACGGCATCGAGTTCGGGGTGGATGCGGCCGGGTGCGGCCAGTGGCCCGGCGCGGTGACCCGCCTGGACGCCGCGGTGATCCCGCACATGGGCTGGAACGTGGTGGCCGCCGCGCCCGGCAGCCGGCTGTTCCGCGGCCTGGATGCCGACACCCGGTTCTACTTCGTGCACTCCTACGCCGCACAGCGCTGGGAGGGTCGCCCCGAGGCGCTGCTGACCTGGGCGCGACACCAGGTGCCGTTCTTGGCGGCGGTCGAGGACGGTCCGCTAGCCGCCACCCAGTTCCACCCCGAAAAGAGCGGGGACGCCGGTGCGACGCTGCTGGCCAACTGGGTCGACGGCCTGTGAGTTAGGGTCTGTGCCCGTGTCGTTGATACTTCTTCCCGCCGTCGACGTGGTCGACGGTCGTGCGGTGCGTCTGGTCCAAGGTAAGGCGGGCAGCGAAACCGAATACGGGTCGGCGCTAGACGCCGCGCTGGCCTGGCAGCGCGACGGTGCCGACTGGATCCACCTGGTCGACCTGGACGCCGCGTTTGGTCGCGGCTCCAATCGTGACCTGCTGGCCGAGGTCGTCGGTCGGCTCGACGTGGCCGTCGAGTTGTCCGGCGGGATCCGCGACGACGAGTCGCTGACCGCGGCGCTGGCCACCGGGTGCGCCCGGGTCAACCTGGGCACCGCGGCGCTGGAGAACCCGGCCTGGTGCGCCCGGGCGATCGCCGAGCACGGGGATAAGGTCGCCGTCGGCCTGGACGTGCAGATCGTCGGCGACGAACACCGGCTGCGCGGGCGGGGCTGGGAAACCGACGGCGGCGACCTGTGGCAGGTGCTGGAACGCCTTGACGCCGAAGGATGTTCACGGTTCGTCGTCACCGACGTCACCAAGGACGGCACCCTGACCGGCCCCAACCTGGACCTGCTCGAGCAGGTCGCCGAATGCACCGACGCGCCGGTGATCGCGTCCGGGGGGGTGTCCAGCCTCGACGATCTGCGGGCCATCGCCACCCTGACCGGCGCCGGGGTCGAGGGCGCCATCGTGGGCAAAGCCCTCTACGCGGGCCGGTTCACGTTGCCGCAGGCGCTGGCCGCGGTGCGGGAGTAGGGCCGCGGTGGCGCTGGACTCCGCCGACCTGCAGGCGCTGCTCACCGAGGCTTCGGCGATCCTCGACGCCGCCGCCAAACCGTTCGTGGCCGGGCACCGCGCGGATTCGGCGGTGCGCAAAAAGGGCAACGACTTCGCCACCGAGGTCGACCTGGCGATCGAGCGGCAGGTGGTCGACGCCCTGGTCGCCGGGACCGGCATCGAGGTGCACGGCGAGGAGTTCGGCGGCCCGCCGATCGATTCACCGTGGGTGTGGGTGCTCGACCCGATCGACGGCACCTTCAACTACGCCGCCGGGTCCCCGATCGCGGCGATCCTGTTGGGGTTGCTGCGCGACGGGGAGCCGGTCGCCGGCCTGACCTGGCTGCCGTTCACCGACCAGCGCTACACCGCCGTCGCGGGTGGTCCGCTGCTGAGCAACGGGGTCGCGCAGCCGCCGCTGGAGCCCGCCGACCTGGCCGACGCGATCATCGGGGTCGGCACCTTCAACGTGGACTCGCGGGGCCGGTTTCCCGGCCGGTATCGGCTCAGCGTGCTGGAGAACCTGTCCCGGGTGTCCTCCCGGATCCGCATGCACGGCGCCACCGGCGTTGACCTGGCCTACGTGGCGGACGGAATCCTGGGCGGCGCAATCAGTTTCGGTGACCACATCTGGGACCACGCGGCGGGTGTGGCGCTGGTGCGGGCCGCCGGCGGCGTCGTCACCGACCTGTCCGGCGACCCGTGGACCAGCGCGTCGCGCTCGGCGCTGGCCGCCGCACCCGGTGTGCACGCACAGATCCTCGACATCCTGCACCGCACCGGGCGACCGGAGGACTACTGACATGAACACCACAGATGTTGCGGTGCGGGTGATCCCGTGCCTGGACGTCGACGCCGGCCGGGTGGTCAAGGGCGTCAACTTTGAGAACCTGCGCGACGCGGGTGACCCGGTCGAACTGGCCGCCGCCTACGACGCCGAGGGCGCCGACGAACTGACCTTCCTGGATGTCACCGCCTCCTCGTCGGGGCGCGACACCATGCTGGAGGTGGTGGCCCACACCGCCGAGCAGGTGTTCATCCCGCTCACCGTGGGCGGCGGGGTGCGCAGCGTCGACGACGTCGACGTGCTGTTGCGGGCCGGGGCCGACAAGGTGTCGGTGAACACCGCCGCCATCGCCCGCCCGGAGCTGCTGGGTGAGCTGGCGCGGCAGTTCGGCTCGCAGTGCATCGTGTTGTCGGTCGACGCCCGCACGGTGCCGGCCGGGTCGGCGCCCACCCCGTCGGGCTGGGAGGTCACCACCCACGGCGGGCGGCGCGGCACCGGCATCGACGCGGTCGAATGGGCGGTGCGCGGCGCCGAACTCGGGGTGGGGGAGATCCTGCTCAACTCGATGGACGCCGACGGCACCAAGGCCGGTTTCGACTTGCCGATGCTGCGCGCGGTGCGTGCCGCGGTCAACCTGCCGGTGATCGCCAGCGGCGGCGCCGGGGCGGTCGAGCATTTCGCGCCCGCCGTGCAGGCCGGCGCCGATGCGGTGCTGGCGGCCAGCGTGTTTCACTTCCGGGAGCTATCGATCGGCGAGGTGAAGGCGGCGATGGCCGCCGAGGGGATCGTGGTGCGATGAGCCTCGTTTTCGCACCGAACGTGCACTCAGACCGAAAAATCACGGGAAATCTCGCGCTGAATGCACGTTCGGCGCGGAGCATGGTCCGATGAGCAATCTGGACCCGGCTATCGCTGCCCGGCTCAAGCGCAACGCGGACGGCCTGTTCACCGCCGTCGTGCAAGAACGCGGCAGCGGTGACGTGCTGATGGTGGCGTGGATGGACGACGACGCGCTGGCCCGCACCCTGGAAACCCGGGAGGCGACGTATTTTTCCCGGTCCCGCGGCGAGCAGTGGATCAAGGGCGCCACCTCCGGGCACACCCAGCACGTGCATGCGGTGCGGCTGGACTGCGACGGTGACGCCGTGCTGCTTCAGGTCGATCAGGTCGGCGGGGCCTGCCACACCGGGGACCACAGCTGCTTTGACGCCGACGTGCTGTTGGGCCCGGAGGAGTCGTCCAATGGTTGATAGCCTCCGATCATGGGGGACTGGTTTCAGCGCGTGGTGGACGTGCAGACCAGCGGCGCCGACGCCGAGGTGCAAGCCGCCCGGCTGCGTAGCTGGCTGATCGCCGAACGCATCATCGAACCGGTGCTCACCGACTGCGTGCTCGGCGAGCCACGTGGCCACCCGCCGGGTGCCGACTTCGCGACGGCGTTGGCTGATGGTTTCACCGACGAGAACCTCGCACTGACCCGCACGCTGTGGACCAACGGGATGGACATCAGCACCGGGCGGCAGGTTTATTGGGTCGCCGAGCCGGTCGGCCCACTGACCTGTCCGCACTGCGGGCACCTCGAGGAGATGGATCACCCGCAGAGCCGGTGGAACGGCGCCTTCAACGATGCATTCACTGCGTGGTTGGCCGGTGGCGACGGACGGGTGCCTTGCGTGTCATGCAACGCCCTCGTCGCCCTCAACGACTGGGACTGGGGACCCTATCCGTGGGCGTTCGGCGAACTGGGCATCACGATGTGGAATTGGCCGCCGATCGCAGCGGAGTTCGTTGCGCGGGTGGGTGATTTGCTGGGTGATCGCGTCGTCTACAACTGCGGGAAGCTGTGATCCGGCCGGAACTCCTCGCCCAGGCGACTGCGACAGCGCGCGAGCCAGGGCCCCGTCGAACGTCGCCAGCGCGGGAGAGACGTCGCGCAGCAACGGGATTGGGCCGCTGATGTGCTGCATCATCACGGCGCCCCGGGGCCACCCGACAGTTAACCGGCGGTGCCGTCCCAGGAGGGGATGTCGATGAGCGAGCGGTGCGGGTCGCTCGACATCGCCAGCAGGCCGCGCAGCGCCCGGATGCCAAGCGGCCAGTTGCGCGGGTCGCGCAGGTTGACACCGCCGACGAGCTGCCTCAGCATCGACAACGTGTCGAAGTAGATCCGCTCGGCCACCAGGTTCTCGTCCTCGTCGAAGACGAAGTACGCCGTCATCCGGGTGCGGTGCCGGGAACCGGTGGCCGGAATACCGCCCAGCGGACCCAAATGGGTTCCCCGTAGCCAGAACTCGACGATGACGGCGTCGGCGCTGTGCCGCAGCGCGATGATCTCGTGGTCCTGGTCGGGGAAGGCGACGCGCGTGTCGTGGTAGTACCGGCGGACCTCGGCGTCGCCGTCGTGCACGGTGAGCGTGGGGATGATCTCGTAGTGCGGATGCGGGAAGGTGGCCAGCACGTCGTCCCAGTTCTGGCGGACCTCGTCGTGGAAGTGGTCGAGGACGAGTTTCTCGCGGGCGCGCAGCACGTCGACGGGTGGTGTGGCGAAGCGGTTGGTCATAGCATCTCCCTGCTCGACGGGCTCACAGGTCGATCCGGGCGGCCTTGGTGCGCGCGGTCCAGCGGCCGTCCCGGTACCCGACCTCGATCGGGTGGGCGAAGGCGGCCGTCACGTGGTCGGTGGTGACGGTGTCCCGGGCGGGCCCGCTGGCCACGGTGCGGCCCTCGGCGATCAGCAACGCGTGCGTGGTGGTGGTCGGCAGCTCTTCCAGGTGATGGGTGACCAGGATCGACGCCACGTCCGGGTGGGTTTCGTCCAGCGAGTCGATGGTTTCCAGCAGTTGCTCGCGGGCGGCCACATCCAGCCCGGTGGTGGGCTCGTCGAGCAGCAGCAGGCGCGGATCCGAAATCAGCGCCCGCGCGATCAGGGTGCGGCCGCGTTCCCCCTGCGACAGGGTGGGCCACACGTCGTCGGCCTTGCGGGACAAACCGACCGTGTCGATCATGGCGTCGGCGCGGCGCCGTTCGTCGGGGCTGGGCGTCCAGTGCAGCGGGGTGTCGATGGTGGCGGTGATGCCGGTGAGCACCACCTCGCGCACGGTCAGCGCGTATTGCAGGCGGTGGCGCGGGTTGACGTGGCCGATGGAGCGGCGCAGCCGCGCCAGCTCGACCCGGCCCATCTGTTCGCCGAGCACGTGCACGGCGCCCGAGGTGGGGAAGGTGACCGCCGCGCAGAAACCCAGCAACGTGCTCTTGCCGGCACCGTTGGGTCCGAGCAGCGCCCAATGCTCACCGGCGTGCACGGTCAGCGAAATGCCGTCGATGATCTGTTTGCCGTCGCGGCGAAACGTCACCTCGGCGAGTTCCAAAACGGGGGTCACGTGGAGCACTCCTTTGCGGGTTGGGCCAGGCTTGCTGTCCACGCGTTACGCGACGTGAAGGACATCCCTCTGGTAGGCGAGCAGGTGCTCCAACAGCCACGCACTGGACTTGAGTAGCTTGCCGTCCCGCGCCAGCTCGATGGCCTCGGCCACCTCGTCGGGCTGCAGGTCGCGGCGTTCGAGCCCAATGAATAGGAAGCTGATGAGCGGCCCAACGTGATCCTCGTTCATTTGTCTGTCCAACAGCGCGGCATCGGTGTACTCGCCGCGGTAGCGCGGGTACAGCTTCCCGGCAAAGCCGCCCCCGTAGGGATCACTCACGGCACTCATGTTAGTGCGACGGGGTAGGCGCTGGTCACATACCAAATAGGTACGCCAGGTGAAGTCGTCGACCTGGCTGCGCAACGATGAGCCGGCGCATCACCTCGGTGTCCGCCGCGGCCCGTCGCCGCCGCAGCGCCTCGAGGTCGACGGCCAGGGCGTGGAAGCCGTCGGCGTGTGCCCGCAGCCGGGCGAGTTCGGTGGATGCCGTCATACCGCAGGCTGGCACGACCCAGCCTCACCGTGCCGACACGTATCCACAGTCGCGTCTCCTGCACCGCGACGAGCCCACAACCAGTACGCTCGAATCGTGCAGCGACGAATCATGGGCATCGAGACCGAGTTCGGTGTCACCTGCACCTTCCACGGTCACCGGCGGCTGTCTCCGGACGAGGTGGCCCGCTATCTGTTCCGTCGGGTGGTGTCCTGGGGGCGCAGCTCCAACGTCTTCCTGCGGAACGGCGCCCGGCTGTACCTCGACGTGGGCAGCCACCCCGAATACGCCACCGCCGAATGCGACAACCTGATCCAGCTGGTCACCCACGACCGCGCCGGGGAGCGAGTGCTCGAAGACCTGCTGGTCGACGCCGAGCAGCGCCTGGCCGACGAGGGCATCGGCGGCGACATCTACCTGTTCAAGAACAACACCGACTCGGCCGGCAACTCGTATGGCTGCCACGAGAACTACCTGATCGTGCGGGCCGGTGAGTTCTCCCGGATCTCCGACGTGCTGCTCCCGTTTTTGGTCACCCGCCAGCTGATCTGCGGGGCCGGCAAAGTACTGCAAACCCCCAAAGCCGCCACGTTCTGCCTTTCGCAGCGCGCCGAGCACATCTGGGAGGGCGTCTCCTCGGCCACCACCCGCAGCCGGCCGATCATCAACACCCGCGACGAACCGCACGCCGACGCCGAGAAGTACCGTCGCCTGCACGTCATCGTCGGCGACTCCAACATGTCCGAGACCACCACCATGCTCAAGGTGGGCACCGCGGCGCTGGTGCTGGAGATGATCGAATCCGGGGTGGCGTTCCGCGACTTCTCGCTGGACAACCCCATCCGTGCCATCCGCGAGGTCAGCCACGACCTGACCGGACGTCGCCCGGTGCGGCTGGCCGGCGGCCGGCAGGCCAGCGCCCTGGACATCCAGCGCGAGTATTACAGCCGCGCCGTCGAGCACCTGCAGACTCGGGAGTCCAACCCGCAGATCGAGCAGGTGGTCGACCTGTGGGGCCGCCAACTCGACGCGGTGGAACGCCAGGACTTCGCCAAGGTGGACACCGAGATCGACTGGGTGATCAAACGCAAGCTGTTCCAGCGCTACCAGGACCGCTACAACATGGAGCTGTCCGACCCCAAGATCGCCCAGCTGGATTTGGCCTACCACGACATCAAACGCGGCCGCGGCGTGTTCGACCTGCTGCAGCGCAAGGGCCTGGCGGCCCGCCTCACCACCGACGAGGAGATCGACGACGCCGTCGACACCCCGCCGCAGACCACCCGCGCCAAACTGCGCGGCGAATTCATCAGCGCCGCCCAGGCCGCCGGCCGCGATTTCACCGTCGACTGGGTGCACCTGAAACTCAACGATCAGGCCCAGCGCACCGTGCTGTGCAAGGACCCGTTCCGGTCGGTCGACGAGCGGGTCAAGCGGCTGATCGCCAGCATGTAGCGCATACCCTGTTAGCCGTGGCGACATCGAAAGTCGAACGGCTGGTGAACCTCGTCATCGCATTGCTGTCCACGTCGGGCTACCTCACCGCGGACAAGATCCGGTCCAGCGTGCAGGGCTACGAGGACAGCCCCAGCCTGGAGGCGTTCTCCCGGATGTTTGAGCGGGACAAAAATGAGCTCCGCGATCTGGGCATCCCGCTGGAGACCGGCAGGGTGTCGGTGTTCGACCCGGTGGAGGGTTACCGGATTAACCGCGACGCGTACGCGCTGCCCGACGTCGAGTTGTCGTCCGACGAGGCGGCGGCGGTGGCGGTCGCCACCCGGCTGTGGGAGTCACCGGAACTGATCAGCGCGACCCAGGGCGCCCTGCTCAAGCTGCGGGCCGCCGGTATCGATGTCGATCCGGACGCCCCGGTGGCCATCACCTCACCGGCGGGGCTACCGGGGCTGCGCGGCTCCGAGGGCGTTTTGCCTAGCCTGTTGTCGGCGATCGGGTCGGGTCAGGCGGTGCAGTTTAAGCACCGGTCGTCGCGGGCCGAGCCTTACGCGGTGCGGACCGTGGAACCGTGGGGAGTGATCACCGAGAACGGCTACTGGTATCTGGTGGGGCACGACCGCGACCGCGACGCCACCCGGGTGTTCCGGTTGTCGCGGATCGCGGGCGCGGTGACCCCCGTCGGCCCGGTCGGTGCGGTCACCCGGCCCGACGTCGACCTGCGCGGCATCGTGCGGAAGTCGGTTTTCGGGGTCACGGGGTCGCCGACCAGCCAACGGGCCACGGTGTGGGTGGCCGACGGGCGCGCTACCGCGCTGCGGCGGGCGGGCACCCCGACCGGGCCGCGGCAGTTGGCCGGCCGCGACGGCGAGGTGATCGAGATCGACGTCGGATTCCCCGACCGGCTGGCGCGCGATATCGCCGGCTACGGGGCCGACTCCGTCGTGCTGGCCCCGCAGTCGCTGCGCGACGACGTGCTGGCTCGGCTGCGCGCCCGCGCCGGGGGAGAGCGGCGCCGATGACACGCGCCGTCGACGATGCAGAGCGCAGCGATGAGGAGGAGCGGCGCCCATGACACCGATCTCGGCTCGCCTGGTGCGGCTGCTCAACATGGTGCCCTATTTCCAGGCGAATCCCCGGATCACCCGCGCGGAGGCCGCCGCCGACCTGGGGGTGACGGTCGAACAACTCCAAGAGGACTTGGACCAGCTGTGGATGTGCGGTCTGCCCGGCTACGGCCCGGGCGACCTGATCGACTTCGCGTTCTCCGGCGACACCGTTGAGGTGACGTTCTCGGCGGGGGTGGATCACCCGCTGCGGCTGACGTCGCCGGAGGCCACCGGACTGCTGGTGGCGCTGCGGGCGCTGGCCGATGTGCCCGGGGTGGTCGACCCCGAGGCGGCGCGCAGCGCAATCGCCAAGATCGAAGCCGCCGCCGGCGCCGCCGGGCCCGGTTCGGCGGCCCCGGCGGCCGTCGACGAGCCCGCCCCGATCGAAAACCAGGCCGCCGCCGCGGTGCGCGAGGCGGCGCGGCAAAGCCGCGCCCTGGCCATCGACTATTACGCCGCCTCCCGCGACGCGTTATCGAGCCGCGTCGTCGACCCCATCCGGGTGGTGGTGATCGGCAACCACAGCTATCTGGAGGCCTGGTGCCGGGAGTCCGAGGGGGTGCGACTGTTCCGGTTTGACCGGATTGTCGACGCCACCGTGCTGGACGAACCGTCGGCGCCCCCGGAGCCCGCGTTGCAAGCCCCGACCGACACGTCGCTGTTCAACGCCGACCCGTCGTTGCCGGCGGCGACGCTGCGGGTGGCGCCGTCGGCCGCGTGGATGTTCGAGTACTACCCGATGCGGGTGGTGCAGGAGCTGCCCGACGGCTACTGCGAGGCGGCGATGACGTACGCCTCCGAGGAGTGGATGACGCGGCTGCTGCTCGGGCTGGGCGACGACGTGCAGGTGTTGGCCCCGGAGTCGCTGGTCGCGCGGGTCCGCGACGCCGCCGCGGCCGCGCTGGCCGTGTACCAAAACTCGCCGGTGTAAGCGGCATTGTCGAACCCGAAGGCCGCCATTTCGGCGTCTACCCGCCGAGCGTGGCTGGTTGGTTTGGGCCTGGTGTGACTGGCGTGGCAGGCGGGTCGCGGGTGAAGCGCTTTCACAGTGCCAGCGCTTAATTGCTGCCATCGAGTCTGCGTTGACGGCATCGAGTCTGCGGTGACGGCGCCGAGTCTGCGGTGACGGCGCCGAGTCTGCGGTGACGGCGCCGAGTCTGCGGTGACGGCACCGAGCCTGCAGTGACGGCGCCGACCCTGTAACCAGGCCGTCCTGGAGACCAAAAACACGGCCTGAGTACAGGCTCGATGCCGTGAGCGCAGTTTCGATGCCCTGAGCGCAGGCTCGATGCCGCCACCGCAGGCTCGATGCCCCGACCGCAGACTCGATGCCCTGACCGCAGGCTCGACACCCGCAGCCGCGGCCGGGGGCGCTAACCTCCCCGCCCAATTTCCGCCGCCACCGCACGTTCGGCGCCGCGCGCGGCCGCTGCGGTAGCATCGAACCGACGTCTGGAGGTTAGACATGGGCAGTTTGCAACCCTGGCACTGGCTGATCCTTGCCGTCGTGATACTCCTGCTCTTCGGTTCGAAGAAGCTTCCCGATGCGGCCCGCTCGTTGGGCAAGTCGCTGCGAATCTTCAAATCCGAGGTCCGTGAACTGCAGAACGACGGCAAATCGGAGCCGTCGGGCACCCCGGCCGCCTCGCCGACCCCGGTGCAGTCCGAGCGGGTCGACTCCGGGCCGGATCACACCGACGCACGGCCGGCTTGAGCCTGACAACAGCAGCGCGGCGTGAAAGCGCCGCACGGTGATTACCCGCGTGCGCACCCCCGGACTTCTGCGTCGGCTCGACCCGCGGCTTCGCCGTAGCCGCACCAACCCCGACGGGACGATGTCGCTCGTCGACCATCTGCGCGAATTGCGCACCCGGTTGCTGATCTCGCTGGCCGCGATCGCGCTCACCACCAGCTTCGGCTTCATCTGGTATTCGCACGGCTTCTTCGGGTTGGAGAGCCTTGGCGAATGGCTGCGCCACCCGTATTGCTCGCTGCCCGCGTCGGCGCGCGCCCAGATCAGTGCCGACGGGCAGTGCCGGCTGCTGGCCACCGCCCCGTTCGACCAGTTCATGTTGCGCCTGAAAGTGGGGTTGACCGCCGGCGTCGTGCTGGCCTGCCCGATGTGGTTTTACCAGCTGTGGGCGTTCATCACGCCCGGGCTGTACCGCAAGGAACGCCGCTTTGCGGTGGTGTTCGTGGTGTCGGCGGCGGTGCTGTTCGTGGCCGGGGCGCTGCTGGCCTACCTGGTGCTGGCCAAGGCGCTGGGATTCCTGCTGACCGTGGGCAGCGACGTGCAGGTGACCGCGCTATCCGGTGACCGGTATTTCGGGTTCCTGATCAACCTGCTGCTGGTGTTCGGGATCAGCTTCGAGTTCCCGCTGCTGATCGTCATGCTCAACCTGGTCGGGGCGCTCAGCTATGCCCGGCTCAAATCCTGGCGGCGCGGCCTGATCTTTGCCATGTTCGTGTTCGCGGCGGTGTTCACGCCCGGCTCGGACCCGTTCTCGATGACCGCGCTGGGGCTGGCGCTGACCCTGCTACTGGAATTCGCCATCCAGATCGCCCGGCTGCACGACAAACGCAAAGCCAAGCGTGAAGCGCTGACCGCGATCCCCGACGACGAGGCCGCCCCCCTCGAACCGCCCTCGGCCGTACCGGCGTCGGCGCCGATCATCACCCCGCATGACGACGTCACCTGACGCCGACGGCCCCGGGACCGAGCTGAGCCGGTTCGCCGCCGAGCTGCCGTTCGCGTTGGACGACTTCCAGCGCCGCGGCTGCGCGGCGCTGGAAAACGGTCGCGGCGTGCTGGTGTGCGCACCGACCGGCGCCGGTAAGACCGTGGTCGGCGAATTCGCCGTGCACCTGGCGCTCGCGGCGGGCGGCAAGTGCTTCTACACCACGCCGCTCAAGGCGCTGAGCAACCAAAAGCACACCGACTTGGTCACCCGCTACGGGCGGGATCGGATCGGGTTGCTCACCGGCGACCAGTCGGTCAACGCCAACGCGCCGGTGGTGGTGATGACCACCGAGGTGCTGCGCAACATGCTCTACGCCGATTCACCAGCGCTGCAGGGGCTTTCCCATGTCGTGATGGACGAGGTGCATTTCCTCGCCGACCGGATGCGCGGCGCGGTGTGGGAGGAGGTCATTCTCCACCTGCCCGAGGAGGTGCGGCTGGTCAGCCTGTCGGCGACGGTCAGCAACGCCGAGGAGTTCGGCGGCTGGATTCAGACCGTGCGCGGCGACACCACCGTCGTTGTCGACGAACACCGCCCGGTGCCGCTGTGGCAGCACGTGCTGGTGGGCAAGCGGCTGTTCGACCTGTTCGATTACGGCGCCGGCAAGGACGGCAAGGATCCCAAGGCGACCCGGCGGCAGCCGGTGGTCGATCCGGCGCTGCTGCGCCACATCGCGCAGCGTCGCGAAGCCGACCGGCTGGCCGACTGGCAGCCCCGGCGCCGCGGCCCGGACCGGCCGCGGCTGTATCGGCCGCCGGGCCGGCCCGACGTGATCGCCACCCTGGACTCCGAGGGGCTGCTGCCGGCCATCACCTTCGTGTTCTCGCGGGCGGGCTGCGATGCCGCGGTCAAACAATGCCTGCGTTCGCCGCTGCGGCTGACCACCGAAGACGAGCGCGCCCAGATCGCCGAGGTCATCGACCACCGCTGCGGCGACCTCGCCGACGCCGACCTGGCCGTCCTGGACTACTACGAGTGGCGGGAGGGCCTGCTGCGGGGGTTGGCCGCCCACCACGCCGGCCTGCTGCCGGTGTTCCGGCACACCGTCGAGGAGCTGTTCACCGCGGGCCTGGTCAAGGCGGTGTTCGCCACCGAGACCCTGGCGCTGGGCATCAACATGCCGGCCCGCACGGTGGTGCTGGAGCGGCTGGTGAAGTTCAACGGTGAGCAGCACGCGGCGCTGACCCCCGGCGAGTACACCCAGCTGACCGGTCGCGCCGGTCGGCGCGGCATCGACGTCGAGGGCCACGCGGTGGTGGTGTGGCACCCCGACGTCGACCCCGGTGAGGTGGCCGGGCTGGCGTCCACCCGGACCTTCCCGTTGCGCAGCTCGTTCGCGCCGTCCTACAACATGACCATCAACCTGGTGCACCAGCTGGGCCCGCAGCAGGCCCACCAACTGCTCGAACAGTCGTTCGCCCAGTATCAGACCGACCGCTCGGTGGTCGGGCTGGTCCGCGCCGCCGAGCGCGGCGAGCGGCTGCTCGGGGAGGTCGCCGCCGAACTGGGCGGGCACGACGCGCCGATCCTCGACTACGCCCGGCTGCGCGCCGAGATTTCCGAGAAGGAACGCGCCCAGGCCCGCGCCTCGCGGCTGCAGCGCCGCAAGGCGGCCAACGACGCGCTGGCCGCGCTGCGCCGCGGCGACATCATCTCCATCACCCACGGCCGCCGCGGCGGACTGGCGGTGGTGTTGGAGGCCGACCGGGACAGCCCCGATCCACGGCCGCTGGTGTTGACCGAACACCGCTGGGCCGGACGGATCTCGGCGGCCGACTACACCGGCGCCGCGGCCCCGGTCGGATCGATGACCCTGCCCAAGCGGGTCGAGCACCGTCAGCCCCGGGTGCGTCGCGACGTCGCGTCGGCGCTGCGGTCCGCGGCGGCGGGGCTGAGCGTCCCCGGCCAGCGCGGACGGCGGGGCAGCGCCGAGGACGACGGCGCCCCGATCGATCCGGAGCTGGCGGCGCTGCGCGAGCGGATGCGCCACCACCCGGCGCACCGGGCACCGGACCGCGACGCCCAGATGCGGATCGCCGAACGCTACCTGCGCATCCAGCGGGACAACGCCCAGCTGGACAAGAAGGTCGCCACCGCCACTAACTCGCTGGCCCGCACCTTCGATCGGATCGTCGATCTGCTGACCGAGCGCACCTTCATCACAGTCAGCCGCGGCGACCTCAAAGTCACCGACGACGGCCGGTTGCTGGCCCGAATCTACAGCGAGAGCGATCTTTTGGTCGCGGAATGCCTGCGCACCGGCGCCTGGACCGGGTTGCGCCCGCCCGAATTGGCCGCGGTGGTCTCCGCGGTGCTGTTCGAGACCCGGGGTGGCGAGGGGCCGGGCCGGATGTACGCCGCGGAGGCCCCGACCGTCGCGGTGCGCCGCGCCCTGCACCAGACGCGCCGGCTGTCGGCGCAACTGCGCACCGATGAGCAGCGGCACCGGATCACCCCGAGCCGCGAACCCGACGACGGCTTCGTCGCCGCGGTGTACCGCTGGGCGAGCACCGGTGACCTGGCGTCGGCGCTGGCCGCCTCCGACGCCGCGGGTAACGGTTCGCCGTTGTCGGCAGGCGATTTCGTGCGCTGGTGCCGGCAGGTGCTCGACCTGCTCGATCAGCTGCGCATCGCCGGCCCCGACCCCGCGCTGCGCGCCACCGCCAAACAGGCGATCGACGCGATTAGGCGCGGCGTCGTGGCTGTTGATGCCGGGTAGGCTGAGTCCGACACGCTACGGTATACCCGGTGATGAGCGCCGAGCATTGAGAGGACTGAGGAGTAACGATGAGCGGACCGCAGGGATACGACCCGACGCAGCCGTGGCAGCCTCAGCAGCCCGGTCAAGGTGAGCAAGGCACCGAACAACAGTCGGCCTGGCAGCAGCCGGTGACCCCGGAGCAGCCCACCATGCAAACCTCCGGTTGGCAACAGCCCGCCTACACCACTCCACCGCAGTATCAGCAGCCCACCACCGCCTATCCGCCGACTCCGCAGTACCCGCAGCAGCAGCCCACCCCGTCGTACGGTCAGCCCGACCAGTTCGGTCAGCAGCCCGGCCAGTTCGGCCAAACGGGTCAGCCCGATCAGTTCGGTCAGTACGGGCAACCGGGCCAATACGGCCAGTTCGGTCAACAGCCCGGCCAGTACGGCCAACCCGGCCAGTTCCCGCCCTACGGCCAGCCCGGCCCCGAGCAGGGCAAGAAGGGCAACAAAGCGGTGATCGGCAGCGTGATCGGTGTGCTGGCAGCACTGGCCGTGGTCGCGTTCTTGGTGTCCGGGTTCTGGCTGCCGGGGTTCCTGGTGACCACCAAGCTGGACATCAAGAAGGCGCAAGATGGCGTGCAGCAGATCCTGACCGACCAGACCAACGGTTATGGCGCCAAGAACGTCAAGGACGTCAAGTGCAACAACGATGTTGACCCGAAAGTCAAAAAGAATGACACTTTCGAATGCGAGGTCAGCATCGATGGCACCAAGCGCAAGGTGACCGTCACCTTCCAGGACGACAAGGGCACCTACGAGGTCGGCCGGCCTAAGTAGCCGCCGCGCCGTCCAGCGCCTTCTGCAGCCGGCTGATCGACGACCCGACTCCGAGTTCGGTGGCCAGGTCGGCGGCTCGGTCCGGGTCGGCGGCCCCCCGCGGCAAAGCGGCGGGCGGGGTCTGTTTCTTTTATAAATCTCCGAGCCCACGAGAGACTGAGCGCTCGCGTATGCCGTCTTCTGCTTGAAAAAAAGACTTATCAACTTTCGCTGGTCGGTTACGCGGCTACAATGGTCGTTACGTGGCACGGTGAATCTGGGATGGATTCTGGAGAGGGAG
>NZ_MLQM01000094.1:0-20293 GCF_001854525.1 Mycobacterium talmoniae | reverse complement strand
GCCAGCGACGCGACCGACCCCACCACACCCTCCCCCAGCGCGATGATGGTCAGCAGCCCGTAGCGTTCGGCCATGTGGTGCGCATGCCACGGGGTGCCGCCGATCCGTTTTTCGGCGACCATCGGACCGGCCAGCTCGATCGCGGCCAGCACCGCGACCAGAGCGAACGTCACCGCGACCGAGGTGTGGGCGATGATGACGCCGATCCACCCGATCTGGGCGATGGTGATGGCGCCGGCGTAGGCCAGGCACGCCGACCGTCGCTGCGGATCATGCCGGGCGGCGCGTAACCATTGGCCCACCATGGCAATTCGCATCACGACGTAGCCGGCGACCAACACCCGATTGTCGACGTGGCGGCCGTCGGCGATCGAGGAGAACACCGGCGGAATGCCCAGCGCCAGCAGCAGCACGCCGACCATCTGCAGCATCGTGGTCAGCCGGTACACCCAGTCGTCGGTGTCGTAGGCGGAGGCGAACCAGCTGAAGTTGATCCACGCCCAGCACACCGCGAAGGTGGCGAAGCCGAATCCGGCCAGCCCCGCACCGAGGTGGTGGGCGGCCAGCGCGTGGCTGAACTCCGAGGCGGCGACACCGAACGCGATGACGAAGGTCAGGTCGAACAGCAGCTCCAACGGGGACGCCACCCGGTGCCGTTCCTGCGGGTCGCGGCCCGACATCCGGCGCATCCGATGCGCACCCGTCCGCGCCGACAGGGAGTCGGCGGTCATCGGCACGACACCTTCGACGGCGTCGGCAACACGATGACGCTGACCGCGGTCAACCCGCGCCGGGTGACCTCGCCGGTCAGCGCGTCGATGAACTCCGCGGCCGCCGGGGTGATCGACGCCGCCCAGGCGTGAAATCCCTGCACGATCACCGGATCGCGTTCCAGCCGCGGTTGCACGCGCCGCAGCACCTCGACGACGTCGTCGGGCAACGGATCGGCCAGCTGCTGCTCGATCCAGGTGTGGGCGAGTTCCTGGGCGGCACCGCCGTTTTCGTCCAGCGCCACGACGTCCCCGGCCAGCCGGCGCAGCCGGTCGAACAGCACCGGGCGACCCGGCGTCGTCGCCATCTGCTCCAGCAAGGTGCTGGCCGCCGGCGGCAACACCATCTGCCCGAACAAGGCGGGAACGGGCAGCTCCCAGTCGTTGAACAACTCGGCGTACATCGCGGCGACCGGAGGAGACAACGGGGCGCTGAGCCGCCCGATCACCCCGATGCTGTCCCGATGCGAAGTGGCCAGCCGACACAGGATCCGCTCGTCGATGTCAACCTCGGGGGTGTCGATGGCGGCGTCGATCGCGGCCACCAACCGATCCAACCGGTCGCGCTCGGCGAGCAGCAGTTTGCGGTGTTCGTCGAGGATGCCGGCCAGCGTGCTGGGCGGGCCGTCCAGCACCCGCTGGATCGCTTTGATGCTGACGCCCAGGCTGCGCAACAGATCGATGCGCAGCAGGTCCAGCACCTGCTCGACGTCGAAGACCCGGTAGCCGTTGGCCAGGTGCGTCGCCCGCAGCAATCCGATCTTCTCGTAGTGGCGGATCCTGCCTGACCCGATCCCGGTCAGGGCGGCGACGTCGCCGATCAGCAGCTGTTCAGCCACGCCTTGACCTTACAACCGGTATAAGGCGTGTACTGGCGGGATGGAGCGTGACCAACTCGTCGACCTGACCCGGCGCGCGCTGAAGCTGGCGCGCGATAAGACGACCGACCTGGCCCCGGCCGAGCACACCGTGGGCGCCGACGACTACACCTCCCCGGAACGGCACCGGCTCGACCAGGCGATGCTGCTGGCCAGCCCGCAGCTGGTCGGCTACGTCTCGGAGCTGCCGACGCCGGGTTCGTACTGCACCAAAACGGTGATGGGTCGCTCAATCCTGTTGACCCGCACCGCCGACGGGGCGGTGAAGGCGTTCGACAACGTGTGCCTGCACCGGCAGTCCCAGGTGGTGACCGGCTGCGGCACCGCCAAGCGGTTCAGCTGCCCCTACCACGCCTGGACCTACGACAACACCGGGCGCCTGGTGGCGATCCCGGGCCGGGAGGGCTTCCCCGGGGTGGCGGTGAAATCGGCCGGGCTGACCGAGCTGCCGGCCGCGGAGTTCGCCGGGTTCTTGTGGGTGGCGCTGGATCCGGCCGCCGGCCTGGATGTCGCCGCCCACCTGGGTGAGCTGGCCGACGAACTGGACTCCTGGGGCATCGGGCGCTGGTCGCCGCTGGGTGAGAAGGTGCTCGACACCCCGATCAATTGGAAGCTGGCGGTCGACACCTTCGCGGAGAACTACCACTTCGCCACTGTGCACCGGCAGACCTTCGCCACGATCGCCCGCAGCAACTGCACGGTGTTCGACGCGTTCGGGCCGCATCACCGATTGGTCTTTCCGCTCAACGGAATTCTGGAACTCGAGGACATCCCCGAAGAGGACTGGGATCCGTTCAAGTACATGGTGGTGATCTACGCGCTGTTCCCCAACATCGTGTTGTCGGTGACGATCGCCAACGGCGAGCTGTTCCGGATCTACCCGGCCGACCGGCCGGGCCGGTCGATCACCGTGCACCAGAATTCGACCCCGCTGGATGTCTCCGACGAGTCCGTCGCCGCCGGCGCGCAGGCCGTCTTCGACTATGCGCACGCCACCGTGCGCGACGAGGACTACCGGCTCGTGGCGGCGCTGCAAACCAATCTGGAATCCGGGGCCCGCGAGCGGCTGCTGTTCGGTCGCAACGAACCCGGTCTGCAGCATCGCCACCTGGCCTGGGACGCGGCGCTGCGACGCCTCATTCCATCCCGCGCCGAATAGCGGCGATGAGGTCGTCGAGCACTGCGCAGGCCTCCGTCGGCAGCGCGTCGACCGCCGGACGGATTTCGGTCTCCAGCGTGTCGAGTACCTCCGCGCGATGGCCCGCGACCAGCAGCGACCGCACCCGGTCCAGCGTGACCGCCACCGGCTTGAGGTCGGCGACCGCGGCGGCCAGCACGTCGACCAATTCCCAGTCCCGGTACAGCGCCAGCGAACGTTCGTAGAACCCGAAACCGCTGACCGGTTCGCCGCGCAGGCTGCCGGCATAGCGGTACGGGCCTTCCATGTATTCGATGGGCAGGGCGTGCGCGGGAGCCGGCACCAGCGACTCGCCGGTGAGGTCCAGTTCCAGTGCGGCCGAAGTGATCCGGTGCCGATCCGGCAGGTAGCGAGCCGTCGCCAGCGGCGGCACCAGGGGGCGGACCGCCTCCGGCCATCGGACATAGCTGTGCACCGTGACCTCGAGGTCTTCGACGCATTCCGGCCGGTGAGCCGGGTCCGGGTAGCTGGTGGTCGCCCCGGAGAAGGGTTTCAGCGCATTACCTGTGGTGCGGTCGAATTGTCGCCAGATGCTCAGGTCCACGCCGTTGCCCAGGTTGATGGTGCGCCACTCGTGCGACCAGGCCCGCGGATCTCCCCCGGTTCCGCCGCCGCCGGCGTATTTGGGAAACCACTGCCGGTCGACGTGGCCGGCGGAACCGTCGACCCGCTCGTCGATGTCACCCCAGCGCAGCCTCCCGGTCATCGCCATCGCGGTCTGGAAGTAGGAGTAGGTGTCGTCCTGGCCGAAACAGCCGACCCGTCCGCGGTGCGTCGCGGCGCCCAGCGGCACCGGCGCCCGCGTCGGCGACACGTCCAGCTCGAGGCGCATCGGCCGATCGGCGTGATCGCGGCCGAGCAGGTTGACCCGGTAGGTGTAGGGCTGCAGGTTTCCGTCGCCGTCGCGGCACGTCGTCCACACCACGTCGCCGGCGCTGCTGCGGTAGCCGATGTCCAGGTGCCCGGCGGCGGCAGACAGTTTGGGTTCTGCACCCACGTTGGCCGGCGGCATGTCGTAGTCGGTGTAGCTGGCGTACTCGCCGGTGTCGAGGTCGAACAGTGCCATCGTGTAGAAGTCGGCGACCACCGCGCCGCCGGGGCGGTTCTTGTTGACGATGGTCAGGAACGCAAAGGAGCGACCCGCCGCGGCCGCGGTGAGCTGGCCGGCGAGAAACCAGGTATCGGACTCGTGGTCGGGGTGATTACCTTCGGCGGCGGGGAAGTCCAGTCGGTCGTCGCCGGGACGGAGCTGGAACGGGTAGCGACGCCAGTCCGCGGGCATGTCACCCGCCGATCGCGTCGTACTTGTCCGGCCCGAGGAATTCGCGCACCTTGTCGATGTGCTCCTCGGCACCCAATTCCACCGTTTCGGCGGCCAGACCGTAGTCGACGATGGCGAGCGCGGCCTGGGCGATGTGTTTGGAGAACGCGCGTTTGGTGGTCTGCAGCGCCCGGGCCGGTTGCGCGGCGAGCTTGGCGGCCAGCGCGTTGGCCTCGGTCATCAGGGTGTCCGCGGTGGTCACCCGGTTGGCCAGGCCGAGGTCCATCGCCTCGGCGGCGGGGATGCGGGCCCCGGTGTAGATGTATTCCTTGGCCCGGATCATGCTCATCATGTACGGCCACAGCAGCGCCCCGCCGTCGCCGGCGGTCAGCCCGATCGACACGTGCGGGTCGCACAGATAGCTGCCCTCGGACATCAGCACCAGGTCACAGCACAGCGCCAGCGAGGCGCCCAGCCCGACCGCCGGGCCGTTGACGGCCGCCACCACCGGCAGCCGGAAGTTGATCATCGCGTTGAGGATGCCGCCCGCCTGGTGGGACACCGCATACCGCAGATCCAGCGACTGGTGCTGGGCCTTGAGGAACGCGAAGTCGCCTCCCCCGCTGAAGGTTTGGCCCGCACCGGTGAGGATCACGCAGCGCGCGTCCGGGTCGCGGTCCAGGTCATGCCAGACGTCGAGCAGCCGGTGGTGCAGGGCGGCGTCGATGACGTTCTTGGCCTGCGGTCGGTTCAGTGTCACGGTCCGCACGCCGCCATCGGCGGTTACCACAAGTTCGTCGCTCAACGTCGGCCTTCCCGGTCGGTTTTTTTGCTATGTTAGCGGCAATAGCGAAATTTCCCTGCGCCCTGCACAAGGCGGTGCCCGATGACGCAAAGCCTCGATCATCGTTCGTATGACGATCTCTTCATCGCCGGCCGCTGGCAGCGTCCGGCTTCCGACCGACGGCTGGCGGTGATCTCCCCACATACCGAAGAGCCGATCGGCGAGGTCCCCGAGGCGGTGCCCGAGGACGTCGATAAGGCGGTGGCGGCCGCCCGGCAGGCCTTCGACCACGGCCCGTGGCCGCGGCTGAGCCCGGCGGAGCGGATGGCGAAGGTCGAACAGCTGGCGGCGGTGTATGCCCGGCACGTCGAGGAGATGGCGGACCTGATCACCGACGAGATGGGCTCCCCGCGGCGCTTTTCCCGGCAGGGGCAGGCCAACGGCGCGGCCGCGATGATGCACCTGGGGTTGGCGGTGGGCCGCGAGTTTCCGTGGCTGGAGCGCCGCCAGGGGGTGCTCGGTGAGGTCCAGCTGCGCCGGGCCCCGGTCGGGGTGGTCGGCGCGATCGTGCCGTGGAACGTCCCGCAGTTCGTCATCATGCCGAAGCTGATCCCCGCCCTGATCGCCGGCTGCACCATCGTCGTCAAGCCCGCACCCGAAACCCCTTTGGACGCACTGTGGTTGGCCGAGATGCTGGAGGAGATCGAGCTGCCCGAAGGGGTGGTGTCCATCCTGCCCGGCGGCCGCGACGTCGGCGAACACCTGGTGCGCCATCCGGGGGTGGACAAGATCGCGTTCACCGGGTCGTCGGCCGCCGGCCGGCGGATCGCGGCGATCTGCGGTGAGCAACTCAAACGGGTGAGCTTGGAGTTGGGTGGCAAGTCGGCGGCGATCATCCTCGACGACGCCGACGTGGGTCGCACCGTCGGCGCGTTGAAGAACGCCGGGCTGATGAACAACGGGCAGGCCTGCGTGGCGCAAACCCGGATCCTGGTCAGCGACCGCCGGCACGACGAGGTCGTCGACGCGCTCGCGGAGATGATGTCGGGCCTGCAGGTCGGTGACCCGACCGACGAGGCCACCGACGTCGGCCCGCTGGTCGCGCAGCGCCAGCAGCACCGGGTGCAGGGCTATATCCGGTCCGGGGCCGACGAGGGGGCGCGCATCGTGGTGGGCGGCGACGACGCCCCCGCCGACCGCGGCTGGTATGTGCGACCCACCCTGTTCGCCAATGCCCGCAACGACATGCGCATCGCCCGGGAGGAGATCTTCGGGCCGGTGCTCACGGTGCTGCGCTACACCGACGAGGCCGACGCGGTGCGCATCGCCAACGACAGCGACTACGGGCTGGCCGGGTCGGTGTGGACCGACGACGTCGCGCACGGCCTGGAGGTCGCCTCGGCGGTGCGGGCCGGCACCTACGGCGTCAACATGTACAACCTCGACATCAGCACCCCGTTCGGCGGCTTCAAGCAATCCGGGATCGGCCGCGAATTCGGCGCCGAGGGGCTGGCCGAATACGTGGAGTTGCAGGCGGTGGTGGCCAAGGGCGCGATGCCGCCGCTGGGCGCGGCCTAGTGCGGGTCAGCCAACGCCGGCAGGACCAGGGTGGTCAGCTCGCCGATGAGGGGTCGCAGGCTCATCGCGTTCGGGTCATCGGTTTGTGACCGCATCATCATCGCCAACAGCACCCGCTGACCTTCCGGGCCAAAGGCGATGCCTATGTCGTTGGTGCTGCCGTAGTCTCCTGAGCCGGTCTTGTCGGCGGTGGTCCACCCGGGCGGCAGCCCCGCCCGCATGGACGACGTCTCATTGGCGCGCATCCAGTTGTTGAGCAACTGGCGGTGCTCGGGCGCCAGCGCGTCGCCGACGAGAAGCGCGCGATAGCCGCCGCCGAGCGCCTCGGGGGTACTGGTGTCGCGGGGATCACCGGGGAGCGCCGCATTCAGGTCGGTCTCCCAGCGGTCCAGTCGCGACCGCTGGTCGCCGATGCTGCGGGCGAATGCGGTGACGGCGGGTGGTCCACCAATGATCGTGAGCAACAAGTTCGCCGCGGTGTTGTCGCTGCGCTGCAGCGCCGCCCGGCACAGCTCATCGATCGTCATGTCGCCGCCGGCCCGGGGTTGTGTCCGCGGCGAGTTGGCCACGATGGCGGTTGGGTCGACACGTACCGCGTGGTCCAGCCTCAGCTCCCCGTGATGCGCCAGCTGCAGAATGCGCGCGACGGCGTAGACCTTGAACGTGGAGCACATCGCGAACGGTTCTCCGGCGCGGTGCGCCACCGAGCGGCCGGAGCTCAGATTGACCGCGAACACGCCGATCGTCGCGTGGCGGCGCCGTTCCAGGTCCTCGACCGGTGGTATCGGCTCGGCGCACGCGGCCAGCCCGGCCAGCGTGGCGCCGCCGAGCAACAGCTGCCGCCGGGACAGTCCACTCATCGACGTTAGGCTACCGTTAGCCGGCGATCTCTCCGAACCCGTTGCGGCAACCTGCCTTTGGGCCACATTTCGTGCGTCACGCCCGCGCAACCACGGGGTCGGGTCCGGCACCACCCTCGACCGCGCCCGGACGGTTATCCACAGTTGGCGCTTCATCCACAATTTCGTCCGTTGACCTCCGTGGGCAGTGGCGCGTGTCACACCACCTCGCTATAATCGAAAGTATGTTCGATGTAGGCATTCCGGATCTCGACGAGTTGGCCGACGCCGACGACACGATGCTCGCCGTGTCGATCACCGGATGGGACCGAATCGAGGCCGCCGCCTCGGCACGCCGACTGGCCGCCATAGCCGAATTAGTACACCGCCGCACCGACAACGCCGGCCACTCCGCGTGGGCGTGCGACGACTGGGATGCCGCCGCGGCCGAGGTGGCGGCCGCACTGAACTTGAGCCACGGCAAGGCTTCCGGCCAGATGTACCTGGCCACGGCATTGCGCGACCGACTGCCCCGGGTCGCTGAAGCCTTCGCCGAGGGGATGCTCAGCACCAAGCTGGTCTCCACCATCGCCTGGCACACCCAGCTGATCAAGGACGATGAGGCCTTGGCGTTGGTCGACAAATCACTGGCCCGCGATGCCGTGCGCTACGGACCACTATCCGCGAACAAAACCGCCCAGGCGATTGACGCAATCATCGACCAATACGATCCGGGCGCGCTGCGCCACGCCCGCGCGTACGCGCGGAGCCGCGACGTGGTGGTCGACAACAACAACACCCGAGACGGCGTCACCCCGATCTGGGGCAATCTCTACGCGCACGACGCGACCGTGCTGGACCGGCGGCTGATGCAGATGGCCCACGAGGTCTGCGACGACGACCCCCGCACCATCGCCCAACGTCGTGCTGACGCGCTAGGCGTGCTGGCGGCCGGCGGTGACCGGCTGGTGTGCGGCTGCGGTAATGCCGAGTGCCCGATGGCCGCCGGGGATTCCTCCCCCACCAGCAATGTGCTGGTCCACGTCCTCGCCGAGGAGGCGGCGCTGGAGACCCCCGTGGACCCGTACAACAGCGGCGAGGGGCCGCCGTCACGACCCATCACCCCCGACATGACGCTGGCCGAGGCGCTGGCCCCGGACCCCGAGCCGGATCCCCCGGCCGTCAAATCGCCGCCGGCACTGATTCTCGGCGAAACCATGATGCCCGCACCGCTGCTGGCCGAGATGATCCGCAACGGCGCCACGGTCCGGCCACTGCGTATCCCCGACCCGGACAGCCCACCCGAATCCGGCTACCGGCCGTCGACCGCGCTAGCCGACTTCATCCGCTGCCGGGATTTAACGTGCCGGTTCCCTGGCTGTGACCGGCCGGCCGAGTTTTGCGATCTTGACCATACGATCCCGTATGACCTCGGCGGCCTGACCCACCCATCCAATCTCAAGGCACTATGCCGAAAACACCACTTGCTCAAGACTTTTTGGGCCGGCTGGCGCGACCGGCAGTACCCCGACGGCAGCGTCGTGTGGACCTCGCCCAGTGGCCAAACCTACACCACCTATCCGGGCAGCCGCCTCTTGTTCCCGAGGCTGTGCACACCGACCGGTGAACTACCCACTCCCCCACCGACGCAACCGGATACTGGATACTGCCGCGGACTCGCGATGCCGCTGCGAAAACGTACCCGCGCCCAGGACCGCAGCCGCCGGATCAGGGCCGAGCGCGCACTCAACGCCGCCCACATCGCCGAGCGCAACGAGCCGCCACCCTTCTAGCGCCAGTTCGGATCACGACCGAGTCGGGCCAGCAGCCGCGACTGCATGTCGGCCTGCTCGTCCACCACGACCGGGGCTTTGAACATGCCCGATGCGCTCAACACCGCCGGATCGGCCAGCGACTCCAGGTAAAAGTGTTCGCACCACCGCGCATCGAGCCGGTCATCGGCACCGACCGCACGGGCCAGATCCCAGGTATGCACCAGCACATCGCGGGTCAGTTTCGGCAGCAACGCGCGCGCATCCGATGGCAGACCGGCCTCAACCGCGCGCTCCAACCCCTCGTACGTCGACGCCCACCGTTCCTGCGGATCATCGCGGGGCCGGTCGGGCTTGAGCCCCAACCGCCGCAACAGCAGCACGTCGTGAAAGCCAATGACGTGCTCCAGCACTCCCCGCGCATCCCAGTCCTCGCACGGTGAGCGACGCTCCCAGCGGCCTTCCGCCGCGCGAACCGCCTCGCCGAATCGTCGACACACCGCCAAGTGCAATTCGCCGACGCCGTCGACCGTCACGGCGGCACCTCCAGCGTCAACTCCACCGGGCAGCACAGTTCACCGCGCTGGTTGGTCACCTCGATCCGCAGCTCCACCAGATAGCGCGGCGGGTCGACGCTGGTGTCGCAGCGCTTATCCACCACCCGGCCTCGGCCCACCATGGTGTCGCCGGCGTAGATCGGGCCGACCAGCCGCATCTTGCGGCGCACTACCCGTCCGTAAGGGCCCGCCCAGTCGGTCGCGATCCGGTCGGCGAACCCGGCCAGATGCATGGTGTTGACGAAAATCGTGGGATGGCCCTGGCTTTCGGCGTAGCCGGGGTCGAAGTGTCCAGGAAAGAAATCCCATGTGGCCGCGGCGCCCAGCACCACCCGCGAGTGGTCGACCTCGTCGCGAACCTCGGGCAGATCCGTCGGGACGCTAAGCCGCCCCCAGTCCACGATCACGGGCCCGCCTCGGGCGTGTAGCGGAACAAGGTGTTTCGGTTGCGGGCCACCACCACACCGTCCTGGCGGCGGAAGGTGTCCAGCGTCTCGACGAAATGGCCGACCCCGAGCCGGGTCCGCTTTTCCGGGGACACCGACACCACCTCTTCGACCAGCGTGAGCCGATCCCCCTCGACGATGGGCTGCAGAAACTCGGCGTCGTTGGCGGCGTTGATGAACGTCGTCCCCGGCAGCGGCACCCGCAGCGCCATCGACACCGGACGCTCCCCCGCGCCAGGCCGCCAGGGCGGCGGAATCAGCCAGCCCATCAGCAGCGCCGGCGGCGCCAACAGACCACCCCAAGCCTCCGCCGCGAACGAGGCGTCCCAGTAGGCCGGGTTGCCATCGCGGACCAGCGCGGCGAACAGCTGGATGCGTGCCGCGCTGACCACCGTTCCCGCGGTGCGTGGCTCAGACGCCACGCCCACCATGCGCACCGCCTCGTCGTAGCTGCCGAACGCCAGCTCCATCAAATCGGCGCCGCATCCCAGTGCAGCTCACGGGTAGTGAAGTACCAACCGCCCCGCTCGTAGATGAGCGTGTCGCGGTAGGTGCCGGTGGCCCGTAACGTGCTCATGCCCCGGTTATCCAGGGCGTACAAGATTGCCACACACCGCTGGGTGGCGTTGATCCCGTCGACGGTGATGTCGTGGTCGACGGTGATCAGCCGTTGTCCGCCGCCGCCGTCGAACGCCGCGTGCAGGTCGGTGAAGACTTCGGTGTCCTGGGTGAAGCGGGCGCCGGTGTGCCGGAAGGTGGCGATCCAACCGTTGCGGTCGCCGTCGGAGTAGTACCGATTGTGTCGGGCGGTGAGGTTCAAGATGGCGTCGCGCCCGGTCGCCGCGTCGAGCAGATGCTGCTGCTGGTAGGTCAGGGTCATCCGGCGTGTCTCCCTCTCAACGGTTCAGGCGGTACCCGTGGCGTTCGCGATCCCAGGTGCCCGGGCCGACACCGCGGGCCCGCAGCAGGTCTTTGCGCACCCGGCCGATGACGGTTTTCGGGATCTCGTCGACGATGTCGACGTAGCGCGGCACGCAGAAGTACGGCATCCGCTCGGCGCAGAAGTCCAGCAGTTCAGCGTAATCCAGGGCGGCCGAGGGCCGCGCGACCAGCAGGATGTCGTCCTCGCCCAACTCGCTGGGCACCCCGACTACCGCGGCCTCGGCCACCGCGGGATGGGTCAGCACCGCGGTCTCCACCTCGATCGAGGAAATGTTCTCCCCGCGTCGGCGCAGGCAGTCCTTGACCCGATCCACATAGGTCAGGGTCCCCGCCTCGTCCAGCACACCCAGGTCCCCGGTGCGAAACCACTCCGGGTGCGCGACGACGCGGCCGTCCTGCCCCAGGTAGCCCTCGCTCATCACGTGCTGATACCGAGGGCGGCAAGCGATCTCACCGACCCGCCCGACGGGCAGCGGGTCGCCGCCGGGGTCGAGGATGCGCACCTCGAAGTTGCCGGTGGGTCGGCCCGACGCGCCCGGCACCCCGTCGTCGTCGATGCCGCAGACGGTGATGGGGAACGCCTCGGTCAGCCCGTACATGGTGACCACGCGGCAGCCGTACCGCTCCTCGATCACCCGGTAGTCAGACGCGGCAATCGGCGCGGCGGAAAGGAACCGCAACGGCGCCGAGCGATCACCCAGGTTCAGCAGCATCGACACCGTGGCCCCGGCACCGGCGAAACCCACGGCGCCGCAGGCACGGATCTCATCCCAGACCTCGGTGGGATGGAAGGCCTCGGCCAGCACCGTGGTGCCGCCGACCAGCATCGGCGCCAACACGGTGGGCGCGGCGCTGAGATGAAACAGCGGCATCGCCGTCCACACCGTCTCACCGGCACCGAACCCCCACGCCGACGCCACGGTGGCGGCCGTCGAGAACAGGTAGTGCCAGCTGGTGGCAACGGCTTTGGACGCCCCGGTGGTGCCCGAGGTGAAAAACAGCACGCCCACCTCCCCGGCCGCGGCCGCCTCGCCCGCCACCGGCCGTCCGCTGCCGCGGGCAAGCAAATCGCCGCAGAGCACGACCTCGGTCAGCGTCGGCACCCGGTCGCGGATCTCCGCGACGCGCGGCAGCCGCTCGGCATCGGCGATCACCACCTTGGCCCGCGACACCGCCAACGCATGCCGCAAAAACTCGCCCCGCGAGGCGGCGTTCACCGCCGCGCTCACCGCGCCGATCCGCGCCGCGCCCAGCCAGAAGTAGACCCATTCCGGACGGGTGGCGGTGAACAACGCCACACGGTCGCCGCGGCTGATTCCCAAGTCCAGCAACGCATTCGCCGCCGCGCAGGACCGCTCACGCATCTGCTCGAACGTCACGCGCTCACCGGCGATCACCATCATCACCCGATCACCGAACTGCTCGGCGCGACAATCCAGCACCGCCGGCACGGTGAAGTCCTCCACCCCCAATGCCGCCGGCCCCCCGCGCATCAGGCGCCCGAGGCCACCGGATCGGGCTGCCCGTCGGGCGTGTAGCCGAAGTCGTCGGCGGCGGGCTGCTCCCCCGGGTAGAAGCGGTGCGCCCAGCGGCGCAGCGCCGCATAGTCGCGCGCCTCTTCGGGCGCCAGGTTCGGCTTCTCCAGGTACTTCATGTTCTCCCAGGTGAAGAAGTCCTGTTTGATGACTTCTTGCTGCAGCGCCAGGAATCGGGCGGCGCGCCCGGTCGGCGCATCACCGGTGTCGCCGGGTTCACGCACCGAGGCCTGGGTGTAGAAGTAATCGGTGTAGTCCTCGTCGACCGGGGTCTGCCCGGTCACCTGCAGGGTGGCCACCAGATCGCTGGGGAACCGCACCAGGCCCAAACCCAGCGAGTAGTTGTCGTAGATGATCTTGGCGTCGACCGGGCCGTGCGGGGTCAGCCAGGTTTGCGCGCGGCCGCCGCCAAAATTGGCGTTGACGGTGGCGTGCAGGTGATAGCCGGACACCTCGAACGACGCGGTGTGCGCGGGGTTGGCGGCCTTGTGCACGTATTGCACGTGGTACGGGTCGGCGGCGTTCTCGATGATCATCTGGGCGTGCACCTTGACCCGATTCACCATCCGGGTGTGTGGATGCAGCGGGTAGTACTCGCCGGTCTCCAGTTCCGGCAGCACCGGCGGCTGCCAGTACGGCGCCCGCCCGTGCCGCTCATGCCAGACCAGGATGAACCCGTACCACTCCAGGACCGGGTAGCTGCGGATGTGCACGTTGGGTTTGCAGCCGATTTTGCTGTACGGGATCAGCGCGTTGCCGCCGTCGCCGCGCCAATGCCAGCCGTGCCAGGGGCAGACGATGTGCTCGCCGTCCACGGTGCCGCCCACCCCCATATTGGCGCCCAGATGCTGGCAGTAGGCGTCCAGCGCATGCACCTGCCCGGAGATGGTGCGAAACAGCACCAGTTCCTCACCGAAGTAGTGCACCCGCTTGACCTCGGCGACCTCGAGGTCCGAGGCGAAGCCGACGATGAACCACCCGGTCGGGAACCGGTAGGTGGATAGCCCGATGCCGCTCGGACCGAACTCGCGCTCCGAGGGATCTGAGTCCGAAACCGTCTGTGTCACGAATCTCTCCGTTCCCCGCTTATTGTTACTATTTTAGAGATTGAACGTCAATCATCGGGCAAGCTGTCCAAAGTGAACCCGCTGCGAGGCCGCCAAGGATGACCACCGCCGATCTCGATCTATCTGACGTCTCGCTGTGGCGCAACGGCTTTCCCGATGACCTCTTCACCGAGCTGCGGCGCGCCCGGCCACTGTTCCGGCACGAGCACACACCCGGGGTCGCCAAGATGGGCGTCCAGCGCGATTTCTGGATGACCACCAAACACCGGCACGCCGTGCGCATCCACCGCGACGCCGACTCGTTCACCGCCCAAGACGGCCCCCTGATCCAACCCATCGGTACCTTCTCGTCGTATCCGACCATCATCAACATGGACCCGCCGCAGCTCAGCAAACGCCGCAGGCTGATCGCCAACGCGTTCACCCCGCGGGCCATCGCCCGGCTGGAGGACGGCATCCGGACTCGGGCGGCGCGGATGGTCGACGGGCTGCTGGCCGGCGGCGGTGGGGACTGGATCGCCGATGTGGCCGACGCGCTGCCGATGACCGTCATCGGCGACATCCTCGGCATGCCGGAGCAGGATCGGCCGCGGATTTTCACCGCCTTCGACCGGATCCTGACCGCCCGCTCACCCAACGCGCGACTCAGCGAACAGGACGAACTCGAGCTGTACGGCACCATCTTCGGCTACGCGATGGAACTCACCGCCCAAAAGCGCCGCGAACCCGCCGACGACATCTGGAGCACACTGGCGTCCGCGGTGATCACCGGCGACGACGGGGAGCAGTTCGCCCTGCCCGACGGGGAGTTGGAGATCTTTTTCTTCGTGCTGGCGTTCGCCGGCAGCGACACCACCAAAAACGCGCTGGCAGGCGGGCTGCAGGCCTTCGTGGCCAACCCCGAACAGATCGGCCGGTACCGCGACGAGGAAGCGGTGCGGTCCAGCGCGGTCGAGGAGGTGCTGCGCTGGACGACCCCGGTGGCGTATTGGACCCGCAGCGCCAAGGTCGATCTCGAGATCGACGGCCAGCACATCCCCAAGGGCGACCGGGTGGTGTCGATGCTGCGCTCGGCCAACCGGGACGAGGAGGTGTTCGACGATCCGTTCACCTTCGACATCGGCCGCGACCCCAACCCGCACGTCGCCTTCGGCGGCGGCGGGCCGCACCACTGCCTGGGCGCGATGCTGGCGCGCGCGGAGATCCACGCGGTGCTCGACGAACTGCTGCTGCGCGGCGACGACATCACCCTCGGCCCGGCCACCGTCGCTTATCCCAACCTGACCACCAACATGTCCATCTACGACGCCATGCCCATCGCGGTGCGCGCGCGTTAGAGCCCCTTGGGTCGGGTTCCGATCACCCCGGCGGCCGCCAGCCGGGCCAGCTCCGCGTCGGTCACCGCGCACAACTCGCGCAGCACCTCGCCGTTGTGCTCGCCCAGGGTCGGCGGTGGCCGCTGCAGCCAGCGATCCTGGCCGCGAAGGCGTGCGAACGGCGGACACGGATACAGCCCGGCGCCGGTGCGCGGATGCCGCAACTCCTCAAAGAATCCGCGCTCGCGCAGCTGGGGATTCTCGGTCACCACCGACGGGGACACCACCGGCGCGGCGGGCACACCGGCCGCGGCGAGTTGGGCCACCGCGCTATCTAGTGGCCGGTCGGCGAGCCAGTCCGCGAGCGCGTCCTCGCTCCAGTCCGGGCGGCCCAGAAGCTCGGCCAGCGCGTGCCGCTGCGCGTCGGTGGCGACGGTGACCGCGATCCAGTCGTCGTCGCCGGCGCACCGGTACAGGTTCTGCAGCGCGGCGCCGTGACCCCGGTTGCCGCGCCGGGTCAGGGTCACCCCGAACACCTGCCATTCGATCGGCTGGATCGCGGTGGCGTTCAACACCGCTTCGAGCATCGGCAATTCGACGAGCTGACCGGCCCCGGTGCGTTCGGCGAAATTCAGCGCGGCCAGCACCGCGAACGCCGCGTGCACCCCGGCCAGCGGATCGCAGGCCCCGCGCGGCGCGACCGGCGGGCCGTCGGGCAGCCCGGTCACCCACGCCAGGCCGGCGATCTGCTCCATGGTGGGCGCGAATCCCACCCGGTCACGCCACGGGCCGTCCAGCCCGAACGCCGGCATCCGGGCGATCACCAGCGCCGGATTGACCGCCAGCAGCGCGTCGGCGGTGAGCCCGAAATGGTCCATCACCCGCGGTGAGAAGTTCTCGATCACCACGTCGGCGTCGGCCACCAGCTGCAGCAGCAGCCGACGGCCGTCGTCGGAGCCCAGATCCAGGGTCACCGAGCGTTTGTTGGTGTTCATCGCGTGAAACACCCAGCCGTATTCCCACCAGTCCTCGACGTCGGTGCGCATGCCGCCGGAGTAGCGGATGCCGTCGGGCCGCTGGATGGACTCCACCTTGATCACGTCGGCGCCGAACGCGGCCAGCAGGTGGGTGGCGGCCGGCCCGGCCCAAAACGCGGTCAGGTCGATAACCCGCACCCCGTCCAGCGGCAAGCCGGCGGACGCCACCAGCGGCCCGGATTCGCGTGGCGGCCAGGGTGGTTCGTCGTTGGCCTCGCCCAGTGCCGGCGCGCCGCGCAGCGGCGCGGGGTGGCAGCGCGACATCAGCCACGGCGGGCGGGGCTGGTCAAACCCGGCCGGGTTGGGCACGAACACGCCGCGCTCGGTCGCATACGCCATGTCCCGGATGGTCGCGCCGGTGCCCACCGGCGCGATCGGCACCCGGAACAGCGCGCCGAGTTCGACGATCTCGTCGACGCTGCGCTGCGCCAACCAGTCGCCGATCAGGGCGCGGATGCGGTCGCGGTGTTCCCAGCGGCCCAGCTGGAAACTCAGCTGCGGGTCGTCGGCCAGCTCGGGGCAGTCGACCATCGCCGCGAAGTCCAGCCACTGTTGCCCGGTGACCATGGTGATCCCGACGTAGCCGTCGCGGGCCGGCTCGATCGACGGCACCTCCACGGTGCGGGTGACCGGGCCCACCCGCAGCAGCTGGCTGTGCAGCCATTCGCTGCTCTGCATCGCGGTGATCGCCTCGAGCATCGACAGATCCAGGTGTTCCCCGGGCCCGCCGTGTTCGACGCGGCGACGCACCGCCAACACCCCGAACGCGGCGCACACCCCGCCCATGTACTCCCCCAGCTCGCCGCCGATGGCGATCGGCGGCCCGGCCGGGTCGCCGCGGAAACCGGTCAACCCCGACCAGGCCTGCAGGGTGAATTCGCTGGCGGCCCGCTCGGCGTAGGGCCCGGTCCAGCCGAAATCGGAGATGGTGACGACGACGGCCCGCGGGGCGGCGTCCAGCAGCCGCGGCGGGTCGATGCCGAGCTCCACAGCCTGGGATCGGGTGAGCACGACGACGTCGGCGCCGGCCAGTTCGGCGCGCACCCGGCCCGGTGCCGCGGTGATGCTGCGTTTGCCGGCGTTTAAATAGCTGAACAGCGCCGAATCCGCCGACACTGAACCACCGCTGGCGGTGTAGCGCCGCAGCGGATCTCCTTGCGGCGGCTCGATTTTGCGCACCTGGGCACCGGCGTCGACCAGCAGCTTGCCACAGTAGCTGCCGGCGATCCGGTCGCTGATCTCGATGACACGGAGCCCGTCCAGCGGTGTCGGCCCGCCGCTCACGTGCATCGGTCAATTATGTCATCACTGCTAAAATAGCAAAGTGACTGCGCTGGGAACTGGCCCCAAGGCCCGACGTCGGCTCTCGGCGCCGCGAATCGCCGAGATCGTCGCCGAGGAGTTGCGCCGCCAGATCATCGATGGCGACCTCGCCGACGGCGATCTGCTGCCCCGCCAAGAGGTGCTGGTCGAGCAGTTCAACGTCAGCCTGGTCTCGCTGCGTGAAGCGCTGCGCATCCTGGAAACCGAGGGCCTGATCTCGGTGCGCCGCGGTAACCAGGGCGGCGCCGTGGTGCACGCACCGGCGAAAACCAGCGCCGCCTACATGCTCGGCCTGCTGCTGCAGAGCCAGCACGTGGGCCTGGCCGATCTGGGGGCGGCGCTGCTGGAGCTCGAACCGGCCTGCGCGGCGCTGGCCGCCCAGCACCCCGACCGCGCCGACACCCTGGTTCCCGAACTCAAGCAGATCAACGACGCGATGGCCACCCACCTCGACGACGGCCGGCGGTTCACCGAAATCGGCCGCCAGTTCCACGATCTGGTGGTCCGCGGGTGCGGCAACGACACCATTATCGCGGTGGTCGGCGCCCTGGAGACGCTGTGGAGCAGCCACGAGCAGCAGTGGGCCGAGGAGAGCGCGGCCCGCGGCACCTACCCGTCGCTGGCCAAACGGCGCGCCGCGCTGAACACCCACGTCAAGTTGACCGAGATGATCGAGGCCGGTGACGTGGAGCGGGCCCGCAAGATGGCCGCCCGGCACGTGGCCGACGCCCAGACCTACGTGTTGTCCGAGCGGACCGATCAACGGATCTATGCGTTGTCGCCGCAGGCGCTGTCCCGGCGATAGTCGCCGCCGTGAAAACCGCACTGGTCACCGGCGGCAGCGGCGGGATCGGCAAGGCCTGCGGGCGCGCGCTGGTGGCGGCCGGCTACGACGTGGTCTTGGTGGCCCGCCGGGACGCCCCGCTGCGCGCGGCCGCGCAGGAGCTCGGGGCTCGCCACCTCGTCGCCGACGCGTCGGACCCCGACGGATTCGCCGCGGCGCTAAGCCCGCTGCCGCGCATCGATCTGGTGGTGCACGCGGCCGGGGTGCTGGGCGGAACCTACGCCCGCAAGCAGACCTTCGACCAGTGGCGCACGATCCTGGCGGCCAATTTGGACTCCTGTTTTGTGGTGACCGCCGCGGTGCTGCCGAAGATGGCGCCCGGGTCGCGGCTGGTGTTCATCTCCTCGTCGGCCGCCCATGAGCCGATGCCGGCCCGCACCGCCTACTCGGCGGCCAAGGCTGGGATGAACGCGTTCGCCCGGGCCCTGGCGTTGGAGGTGGACCGGGACGGGATCAGCGTCCACCTGGTGACCCCGGGGCCGGTGGAAACCGAGATGCTGCAGGATGTTCCGTTCGAGATGTACGCGATTCAGGCGGCCGACGTCGCCGACGCCGTGGTCTGGCTGGACACCGTGGACCCGTCGGTGGAGCTGCCGGAGATCCGGCTCAACGCGGTGCGGCGCGGTCCGTTCGCCCGGCCGCCGACGGTGCCGACGGAGGCCCGGCGCCGCCGGCAACGGCGGTGATCACCGTTTCGCCGAATTCGGCCAGGGTGGCCGGCGCGGCGAAATCGGCGAACCACACGTAGAACCGCTCGACGCCGGCGTCGACCAGCCCGGTGAAGTAGTCGACCAGTTCGGCGGCGGCCCCGCACACCAGCCCGGAGCCCAGGTGGCCGAAGCGGCGCGCGCTGACCTCGCGCACGGAAACCGGATCGGCGCCGGCGCCGACGAAGCCCACCATCTGCTGCACCGACACCCGGGCGGGCGCGGCCGCCGGCGCCAGCCGGGGCAGTTTGTCGACGTGGTTGCAGGGCAGATTCCACCACTGGGCGTGGCGGCGCACCAGCGCCATCATCTTCGGGCCGGTGCCACCCAGCACCAGCGGGATCGGGTGCGCCGGCAGTGGCGCCTGCGCGGGTTCACCGCCGCGTCCCCAATACTGCGCGATCAGCTCCAGGTGTCGTTCGAGTTGCTTCACCCGGGCTACCGGGTCCTGCTGGCCCACTTCGAATCTGGTGAACTCCGCGGGCCAGGAGCCGGCCCCGAGGCCGAGTTCGAAGCGGCCCCCGGAGGCCGCCGACAAGGTGACGGCCTGTTTGGCCAGCACCGCCGGGTGCCGGAAGGCGTCGCACAACACCAGGTGCCCGATCGTCAGCCGGTCGGTCTTAGCGGCCACCCAGCTGGCGATACCCATTGCCTCCCAGATGTTTTCCGCCGGCTGACCCGGGGCTTCCAGGTGGTCGATGAACGCGACCCCGTCGAATCCGCTGGCCTCGGCGTGCTGGGCGCGGGTGACGAGGTCGGCGACCGGCAGCCGCACCTGCGGCAGGAACAGAAACCATTCGGGCATAGCCGATCACCCTACGCCCCCCGTGTACCCCTAGTTTGCTATTTTTGCTATGTTAGGGGTCTTATGGAGATAGGGCCGAACAGCGACCAGCTCGCGCTGCGCGACAGCGTCCGCGAGGTGCTGCACGCCGAATGCCCGCCCGAGGTCGCTCGGCAGGCGCTGACCGATCCGGAGCGGTGGCGGCCGCTGTGGAAGACGGTGCGCGAACTGGGCTGGACCGAGCTGGCCGGCCCGGACGACAGCTACGGCCCGGTCGAGCTGGCGGTGGTCCTCGAGGAGTGCGGTGCCGCCCTCGCCCCCATCCCGCTGCTGAGCAGCGTCGGATTGGCGGCCGGGCTGCTGCGCGCCGCCGGCCCCGACCTGGACGCGGTGCGGGCCGACATCGCCGCCGGGACGGTGGCCGCGCTGGCCGAGCACCGCCCCGGACAGCGGCTGCCGGGCCCCACGATGACGCTGGAGGCGGGTCGGTTACGGGGGCGCGCGGTCGCGGTGCCCGGGCTGCCGCGGGCGGAGTTGCTGGGGGCGCCGGCGGGTTCGGCCGACGGGGCCGTGATCGCGGGGACCAGGATCGGGGACGGGGGCACCGGCACGCCGGCCGACTGCACCGACCCGGCCCAACCGGTCGCCGACGGGG
>NZ_MLQM01000093.1:0-20495 GCF_001854525.1 Mycobacterium talmoniae | reverse complement strand
AGTCTGCGGTGAGGGCATCGACCCTGCGGTGAGGGCATCGAGTCTGCGGTGAGGGCATCGACCCTGCGGTGAGGCCGTGTTTTCGTGCTGAAACTGGGCCTGAGCGCAGGCTCGGCGCCGTGAGCGCAGGCTCGGCGCCGTGAGCGCAGGCTCGATGCCCTGGACGCAGGCTCGATGCCCTAGGCGCAGGCTCGACGCCGTCACCGCAGGCTCGACGCCGTCACCGCAGGCTCGACGCCGCTACCGCAGGCTCGATGCCGTCACCGCAGGCTGGGTGCCGCGACCGCGGTCTCGGACCCGGTACTCCCGCCAGCTGCACGATCACCGTCGGGCGTCGACGGCAGGGCCTTGAGCAGCTTTCGCATCGCCACCGCCCGGCCCCTTGGGGGAAACATCCAGAAAAACCGCGTAGCTTTTAGGGATGGCCGACAGATCCGACACGGGGTTTGTCCTCCCGCGCTCGACCCTCGATCAGCTGGAGGCGGTACCGGAGTCGCTGCTGCGCCGGCTCAAGCAGTACTCCGGCCGGTTGGCCACCGAGGCCGTGTCGGTGATGGGCGACCGGTTGCCGTTCTTCGCCGACCTGGAGGCCTCCCAGCGCGCCAGCGTGGCGCTGGTGGTGCAGACCGCCATCGTCAACTTCGCCGAATGGATGAACGACCCGCGCGGCAACGCGGGTTACACCGCCCAGGCGTTCGAACTGGTGCCCCAGGACCTGGCGCGGCACATCGCGCTGCGCCAGACGGTGGACATGGTGCGGGTCACCATGGAGTTCTTCGAAGAGGCCGTGCCGGTGCTGGCGCGCTCCGAAGAACAGGTCACCGCCCTGACCGTCGGCATCCTCAAATACAGCCGCGACCTGGCCTTCACCGCGGCCTCGTCGTACGCCGACGCCGCGGAGGCACGCGGCACCTGGGATTCGCGGATGGAGGCCAGCGTGGTGGACGCGGTGGTCCGCGGTGACAGCGGCCCCGAGCTGCTGTCCCGGGCCGCGGCGCTGAACTGGGACACCACCGCCCCGGCCACCGTGGTGGTGGGCACCCCGGCGGCGGGCCGAGAAACCCAGTCCAGCCAGGACGTCCGCGACGTGGCCACCCGGCACGGCCGCGCGGCACTGACCGACGTGCACGGCACCTGGCTGGTGGCGATCGTGTCCGGCCCGCTGTCCCCCACCCAGAAGTTCCTGGGTGATCTGCTCAGCGCGTTCTCCGACGGCCCGGTGGTGATCGGCCCGACCGCCCCCATGCTGACCGCGGCCTACCACAGCGCCAGCGAAGCCATCTCCGGGATGAACGCCGTCGGCGGCTGGACCGGGGCGCCGCGCCCGGTGCTGGCCCGCGAACTGCTGCCCGAACGCGCCCTGATGGGCGACAAATCGGCCATCGCGGCCCTGCACACCGACGTGATGCGGCCGCTGACCGACGCCGGCCCGGCGCTCACCGAGACCCTGGACGCCTATCTGGACTGCGGCGGCGCCATCGAGGCGTGTGCCCGCAAGTTGTTCGTTCATCCAAACACCGTCCGGTACCGGCTCAAGCGCATCGCCGACTTCACCGGCCGCGACCCCACCCAGCCCCGCGACGCCTACGTGCTGCGGGTGGCGGCCACCGTGGGCCGGCTCACCTACCAGGCGCAAGCCCACAGTGCGGTCGCCCACACCGCCCCCGCGGTGACCGCGATCGCGCCCGCGGTGTCGGGCCTGCATCCGGCCGGATGACACATCGCGGCACGGTATCGAACATGTCGCGACCGAGACCGTTTTTGTAGGGTTTCCATAAAAACCTAAGACAAGGTTCATAATCTGATACACCCCGCAAAACCCGGTTCACAGTGTTCTCTTAAACACGTGATTGCGTTGCTCGCCCCCGGACAGGGAACCCAGACGCCCGGCATGCTGTCGTCGTGGCTGGAGCTGCCCGGCGCCTCCGACCAGATCGCGTCGTGGTCGGCGCTCACCGGCCTGGACCTGGCCCGGCTCGGCACCACCGCGGAGGCCGAGGAGATCACCGACACCGCGGTCGCCCAGCCGCTGATCGTCACCACCACCTTGCTGGCCCACCAGGAGCTGCGCCGCCGCGGGCTGCTGGCCGGCTACGAAACCGTCGTCGCCGGCCACTCCGTCGGTGAGATCGCCGCCTACGCGATCGCCGGGGTGATCAGCGCGGACGACGCCGTCCGGCTGGCCGCCACCCGCGGCGCCGAGATGGCCAAGGCCTGCGCGGCCGAACCGACCGGCATGGCCGCGGTGCTCGGCGGCGACGAGGCCGAGGTGCTGACCCGGCTCGAGCAGCTGGACCTGGTGCCGGCCAACCGCAACGCCGCCGGCCAGATCGTGGCCGCCGGTCGGCTCGACGCACTGGACAAGCTCGCCGAAGACCCGCCGGCGAAGGCCCGGGTCCGTCGGCTGGCCACCGCCGGGGCGTTCCACACCCACTTCATGGCGCCCGCGCTGGACGGCTACGCCGCCGCGGCCGCCGCCACCGCCACCGCCGAACCGGCCACCACGCTGCTGTCCAATGCCGACGGGCAGCCGGTGGCGTCGGCGGAGGCGGCGATGAGCACGCTGGTCGCCCAGCTGACCCGGCCGGTGCGCTGGGATCTGTGCGTCGACACGCTGCGTCAACGCAATGTCACGGCGATCGTGGAGTTCCCGCCCGCGGGTACGCTCACCGGCATCGCCAAGCGCGAACTTCGGGGGGTTCCGACGCATGCCGTCAAGTCGCCCGCAGATCTGGACGGGTTAACGGAGCTGTAGCCCGCCGGGACAACCAGATAAATGCACGTCAGTTCCGAGTAACACCAACAAGAAACAACATCGAAGGGAGGCCACACGGTGGCCGTCAGCCAGGAAGAAATCATCGCCGGTATCGCCGAGATCATCGAAGAGGTGACCGGTATCGAGCCGTCGGAGGTCACGCCGGAGAAGTCGTTCGTCGACGACCTGGACATCGACTCGCTGTCGATGGTGGAGATCGCGGTGCAGACCGAGGACAAGTACGGGGTGAAGATCCCGGACGAGGACCTCGCCGGCCTGCGCACCGTCGGTGACGTCGTGAACTACATCCAGAAGCTCGAAGAAGAGAACCCCGAGGCCGCCGCGGCCCTGCGCGAGAAGATCGAAGCCGACCGCGCATGACCAAGCCGTCCACGGCCAACGGCGGTTACCCCAGTGTTGTGGTAACCGCCGTCGAGGCCACCACATCGATCGCGGCGGACATCGACGGCACGTGGAAGGGTTTGTTGGCCGGCGAGAGCGGCATCCACGTCCTCAAGGGCGAGTTCACCGAAAAGTGGGACCTGGCGGTCAAGATCGGCGGCCAGCTCAAGGACCCGGTCGACGACCACATGGGCCGGCTGGACCTGCGCCGCATGTCGTATGTGCAGCGGATGTCCAAGCTGCTCAGCGGCCGGCTGTGGGAGAACGCCGGCACCCCGGAGGTCGACCCGGACCGGTTCGGCGTGGTCATCGGCACCGGCCTGGGTGGCGGCGAGAAGATCGTCGAAACCTATGACCTGATGAACGAGGGCGGCCCCCGCAAGGTGTCGCCGCTGGCCGTGCAGATGATCATGCCCAACGGCGCGGCGGCGGTCGCCGGTCTGCAACTGGGTGCCCGCGCCGGGGTCATCACCCCGGTGTCGGCGTGTTCGTCGGGCTCGGAGGCGATCGCACACGCCTGGCGGCAGATCGTCATGGGCGACGCCGACATCGTGGTCTGCGGTGGGGTGGAAGGCGGCATCGAGGCGCTGCCGATCGCGGCGTTCTCGATGATGCGCGCCATGTCGACCCGCAACGACGAGCCCGAAAAGGCGTCGCGGCCGTTCGACAAGGACCGCGACGGGTTCGTGTTCGGCGAGGCCGGTGCGCTGATGATCATTGAGACCGAGGAGCACGCCAAGGCCCGCGGGGCCAAACCGCTGGCTCGGTTGATGGGCGCCGGCATCACCTCGGACGCCTACCACATGGTGGCGCCCGCACCCGACGGCCTGCGGGCCGGCCGGGCGATGACCCGGGCCCTGGAGTTGGCCGGGCTGTCCGCCAAGGACGTCGACCACGTCAACGCCCACGGCACGGCCACCCCGATCGGGGACACCGCCGAGGCCAACGCGATCCGGGTCGCCGGGTGCGAAAACGCCGCGGTGTACGCGCCGAAGTCGGCGCTGGGTCACTCGATCGGCGCGGTCGGTGCGCTGGAGTCGGTGCTGACGGTGCTCTCGCTGCGGGACGGGGTCATCCCGCCCACGCTGAACTACGAGACACCCGACCCGGAGATCGACCTCGACGTTGTCGCGGGCGAACCCCGGTACGGCGACTACCAGTACGCGATCAACAACTCGTTCGGATTCGGCGGGCACAACGTCGCGCTCGCCTTCGGGCGGTACTAAAGCAGTACCGCAGCACGGAAAACGTAAGTAAGGATTGTCGGAGGACAGTTCAGTCATGACATCGCTGTGTACGGGGAACGGCTTCCCCGACGTCGTGGTGACCGGTATCGCCATGACGACGGCTCTGGCGGCGGACGCGGAAGGCACGTGGAAGGCGTTGCTGGACGGCCAAAGCGGAATCCGTAAGCTCGACGACCCGTTCGTCGAGGAGTACGACTTGCCGGTTCGGATCGGTGGGCACTTGGTGGAGACGCCGGAGTCCTTCGATGAGGGGTTGACCCGCACCGAGCTGCGTCGGTTGTCGTATTTGCAGAAGATGTCTACCGTGCTGGGCCGGCGGGCCTGGGCCAACGCCGGCTCCCCCGAGGTCGACACCCGGCGGCTGATGGTGTCCATCGGCACCGGGATGGGTTCCACCGAAGAACTGGTGTGGGCCTACGACGGCATGCGGGAGCGCGGCCTCAAGGCGGTCTCGCCGCTGGTGGTGCAGAAGTACATGCCCAATGGGGCGGCCGCGGCCGTCGGGCTGGACCGTCACGCCAAGGCCGGGGTGATCACCCCGGTCTCGGCGTGCGCGTCGGGCTCCGAGGGCATCGCCCACGCCTGGCAGCAGATCGTGCTCGGCGAGGCCGACATCGCGATCTGCGGCGGGGTGGAGACCCGCATCGAGGCGGTGCCGATCGCCGGCTTCGCCCAGATGCGGATCGTGTTGTCCACCACCAACGACGACCCGGCCGGGGCGTGCCGCCCGTTTGACCGCGACCGCAACGGGTTCGTGTTCGGCGAGGCCGGCGCGCTGATGGTCATCGAGACCGAGGAACACGCCAAGGCCCGCGGCGCCACCATCTTGGCCCGCATCATGGGGGCCTCCATCACCTCCGACGGCTACCACATCGTGGCCCCCGACCCCAACGGGGAGCAGGCCGGGCAGGCGATGAGCCGGGCGGTGCAGCTGGCCGGGCTGACCGCCGGCGACATCGACCACGTCAACGCCCACGCCACCGGAACCGTGGTCGGCGACGTCGCCGAAGGTCAGGCCATCAACAACGCGCTGGGGTCTCACAAGGCCGCGGTGTATGCGCCCAAATCGGCGCTGGGCCACTCGGTCGGCGCGGTCGGCGCGGTGGAATCCATCCTGACCGTGCTGGCGCTGCGCGACCAGATCATCCCGCCCACCCTGAACCTGGTCAACCTCGACCCCGAGATCGACCTGGACGTGGTGGCCGACAAACCCCGGCCCGGCAACTACGAGTACGCCATCAACAATTCGTTCGGGTTCGGCGGACACAACGTCGCCACCGTCTTCGGTCGGTACTGACGGCCCCGGCGCACTGCAGAAGGAGAGTCGCGATGACCATCATGGCCCCCGAGACGGTCGACGAATCGCTCGACCCCCGCGATCCGCTGCTGCGGCTGCGCACGTTCTTCGACGACGACAGCGTGGAGCTGTTGCACGAGCGTGACCGCTCCGGCGTGCTGGCCGCGGCGGGCACCGTCAACGGGGTGCGCACCATCGCGTTTGCCACCGACGGCACCGTGATGGGCGGCGCCATGGGCATCGAGGGCTGCACCCACATCGTCAACGCCTACGACACCGCGATCGCCGAACAGGCCCCGATCGTGGGCATCTGGCACTCCGGCGGCGCCCGGCTGGCCGAAGGGGTGCGGGCGCTGCACGCGGTGGGGCTGGTGTTCGAGGCCATGATCCGGGCGTCGGGCTACGTGCCGCAGATCTCGGTGGTGGTCGGCTTCGCGGCCGGCGGCGCGGCCTACGGCCCGGCGCTGACCGACGTGATCGTGATGGCGCCGGATTCCCGGGTGTTCGTCACCGGCCCCGACGTGGTGCGCAGCGTCACCGGCGAGGACGTGGACATGGCCGCCCTGGGCGGCCCGGACACCCACCACAAGAAGTCCGGGGTGTGCCACATCGTCGCCGACGACGAGCTCGACGCCTACGAACGGGGCCGCCGCCTGGTCGGATTGTTCTGCCAGCAAGGGCATTTCGACCGCAACAAGGCCGAGGCCGGCGAGATCGACCTGCACGCGCTGCTGCCCGAATCGCCGCGCCGCGCCTACGACGTGCACCCGCTGGTGCACGGCCTGCTCGACGACGACGCCCCCTTCGACGAGTTCCAGGCCAAGTGGGCGCCGTCGATGGTGGTCGGCCTGGGCCGGCTGTCCGGGCGCACCGTCGGGGTGCTGGCCAACAACCCGCTGCGGTTGGGCGGCTGCTTGAACTCCGAAAGCGCCGAGAAGGCCGCGCGTTTCGTGCGGCTGTGCGACGCGTTCGGCATTCCGCTGGTGGTGATCGTCGACGTGCCGGGGTATCTGCCCGGTGTCGGGCAGGAGTGGGGCGGCGTGGTGCGCCGCGGCGCCAAGCTGCTGCACGCGTTCGGCGAGGCCACCGTGCCGCGGGTCACGCTGGTGACCCGCAAGACCTACGGCGGCGCCTACATTGCGATGAACTCCCGGTCGCTGAACGCCACCAAGGTGTTCGCCTGGCCCGACGCCGAGGTCGCGGTGATGGGCGCCAAGGCCGCCGTCGGCATCCTGCACAAGAAGAAGCTGGCCGCCGCCGCCGACCACGAACGCGACGCGCTGCACGACGAGTTGGCCGAGGAGCACGAGCGGATCGCCGGCGGGGTGGATTCCGCGATCGAGATCGGGGTGGTCGACGAGAAGATCGACCCGGCGCACACCCGCGGCAAGATCACCGAGGCGCTCGCCGAGGCGCCGGCCCGGCGCGGCCGCCACAAGAACATCCCGCTGTAAGGGTCCCTTCCCGCGCGAGCGTGCGCGTCCCCGGCCGACACGCCGTGCTAATCAGCGTTTTTGCGCACGTTCGCGCCGCGGAGGCCGCCCCAATCCGACACCGGATCGACGCGAATCGCCCACGCTCCGGGGGTGTTTGTCGAATACTGCGTAGGCATGGAACCGTTCAACGAGACACCGCCCGAATCCGTTGAATCCGAAACCGATCGCGACGACACGCGCGGAAAGGTGCGGCGGCGCCAGGTGTTAGGCGGCCTCGCGGCCCTGGGTGTGGGCAGCGCCGGGGTTTCCGCGCTCGTCGCCGGGTGTCGCGACTCCACCAATGCGGCCGGCGCCGACGGTCCCCCCAGCTACGGGACCGGGATCAACGAGGGCTTCAACGGCAAGATCGCCCTCGACGTGCGCGACTCCACACCCGACTGGACGCCGTTCGAACTCAAGCACGCCCCGAAGGACGCACCCAACGTGCTGGTGGTGTTGTTCGACGACACCGGGATGGCGTCGTGGTCGCCGTACGGCGGGCGCATCAACATGCCGACCATGCAGCGCCTGGCGGACAATGGGCTGACCTACACGCAGTGGCACACCACCGCGTTGTGCTCGCCCACCCGGTCCTGCATGTTGACCGGCCGCAACCACCACGTGAACCGGTTCGCCTCGATCACCGAAGGGTCCGACGGGTTCCCCGGTGCGGCGGCGCGGCTGCCCGCCCAGTGCGCGACGGTCGGCCAGGTGCTGCAGGAAAACGGGTACAGCACGTTCTGGGTCGGCAAAGACCACAACGTTCCCGAGGAGGACGTCTCCAGCGGCGGCAGCAAGTCGGAGTGGCCGCTGCAGAAGGGGTTCGACCGGTTCTACGGGTTCCTCGGCGGGGAAACCAACCAGTGGTACCCGGATCTGGTGGAGGACAACAGGTTCATCGAGCAGCCGTATAACCCCGACGACGGTTATCACCTGTCGAAAGACCTCGCCGATCAGGCGCTGCGGATGCTGCGCGACCAGCGGTCCAGCAACCCGTCCAAACCCTGGTACCTGTGGTTCTGCCCGGGCGCCAACCACGCCCCGCACCACAGCCCCGCCGACTACGCCGCCAAGTACAAAGGGCAATTCGACGACGGCTACGAGGCCTACCGCGAGTGGGTGCTGGGTCGCATGATCGACAAGGGCATCATGCCGAAGGGCACCAAGCTGACACCGCTCAATCCCCTGCCCGCCGACGTGGCGGTGGAAACGGATTCGGTGCGGCCGTGGAATTCGCTGAGCCCCGACGAGAAGCGGCTGTTCTCCCGGATGGCCGAGGTGTTCGCCGGGTTCTCCGAATACACCGACGCTCAGGTCGGCCGGATCGTCGACTACCTGGACCAGACCGGTCAGTTGGACAACACCATCATCTTCTACTGCGCGGACAACGGTGCCTCCGGCGAAGGCTCGCCGAACGGGTCGGTGAACGAGAACAAGTTCTTCAACGGCTACCCCGACGACCTGGCCGAGAACATGCGGTATCTGGACAAACTCGGCACCCCCGACACCTACAACCACTACCCGACGGGGTGGGCGGTCGCGTTCTCCACCCCGTTCCAGATGTTCAAGCGCTACTCGCAGTTCTCCGGCGGCACCTGCGACCCGCTGGTGATCCACTGGCCCAAGGGCATCAAGGCCAAAGGCCAAATCCGCCATCAATATCACCACGTCACCGACATCGTGCCGACCATCCTGGACGTCGCGGGCATCAAGATGCCGGAGGAACACCGCGGCGTCAAGCAGTACCCGCTCAACGGGGTGTCGATGCGGTACAGCTTCGAGGACGCCAAGGCGCCGACCACCAAAAAACGGCAGTACTATGCCATGCTCGGCACCCGCGGCATCTGGGCCGACGGGTGGAAGGCATCCTCGCTGCACGCACCGCTGGGCGGCAAGGGGCATTTCGACCAGGACCGCTGGGAACTCTTCCACGTCGACGAGGACCGCTCGGAGTCGACGAACCTCGCCGATCAGCACCCCGACAAGCTCAAGGAGTTGATCGACGCGTGGAACGAGGAAGCCAAAAACAACTACGTGCTGCCCCTGGATGACCGGTCGGCGACCGAAATGATCACCATCGCGCGACCGCAGTTCGAGCCCCCGCGGGAGCGCTACCTGTACTACCCCGACACGTCACCGGTCCCGGAAGGGGTGGCGGTCAACATCCGCGGCCGGTCCTACAAGATCATCGCCAACGTCGACCTCACCGACGCCGCGCAAGGCGTGATCTTCGCGCACGGTTCACGTTTCGGCGGGCACGCCCTGTTCATCAAGGACGGCAAGCTGCACTACGTGTACAACTTCCTGGGTATCAAACCCGAACAGGACTTCGTCTCGCCGCGGCTGACCCCGGGTAAACACTCCCTGGGCATGGAGTTCACCCGGGAAAGCTCGGGCAAATACGGTGAATCCCTCGGCACCACCACGCTGTACGTCGACGACAAGGCCGTGACCAAGGGGCCGATGCGGGCGCAGATCGGCAAGTTCACCCTGGCCGGCGACGGCCTGTGCGTCGGCTTCGACAGCGGCGACAACGTCTCGCCGCAGTATCAGAACCCGGGCACGTTTACCGGCGGCACGATTCAAGGCGTTGCGATCGACATCAGCAAGGAGGCCTTCATCGACCTGCAAAAGGAGGCCGCGGCCGCCCTCGCCCGCGACTAGCCGCCGGCCTCCCCCGCGCGAGCAGACGCAAAATCGCACAAATTGCCGTGCGCCAGTGCGATTTTGCGTCTGCTCACCCCCCAAGCGCCCCCCTTAGCGCGTGGTGTAGCCGCCGTTGGCGAAGATGGTCTGCCCGGTGATCCAGTGCCCGCCGTCGACCAGGAACGTCACCAGCGGCGCGATGTCCTCGATCTCGGTCAGCCGGTTGCCCATGCCCTGCGACTTGTGGAACTCGACCCGCTCCGGGGTTTCCTGCGGGTAGAAGAACGGGGTGTCCATCGGGCCCGGCGCCACACTGTTGACGTTGATGCCGCGCACCCCGAACTCCTTGGCGGCCGCCCGGGTGAAATGCTCGACCGGGCTCTTGGAGCCGGCGTAGGTGGAGTAGCCGTCGGTGAACGCGCCCAGCAGCGCGGTCACGATCGTCACCACCGACCCGTTGTCGTTGAGCCGCTTACCGGCTTCCTGCAGGAAGAAGTAGGCCGCCTTGGCGTTGATGTCGAACATCGAATCGTATTCGGCCTCGGTGGTTTCCACGATCGGCTTGCGCAGCACCTTGCCGACGGTGTTGATCGCGATGTCGACCCCGCCGAACGCGCCGACGGCCGCGTCGAACAGTGCGGTCACGTTGGCCGGCCGGGTGAGATCGCCCTGCACCTTGATCGCCTTGGCGCCGGCGGCCTGCACCGCGGCGACGGTCTTGTCCGCGTCGGGTTCGGTGCTGGCGCTGTTGTAGTGCACCGCGACGTTGACGCCCTGCTCAGCGAGCGTGGTGCTGATCAGCCCGCCCAGGTTCTTGGCGCCGGCGGCGACCACCGCCGATTTCCCCACCAGGTTGCTCATGGTTGTCCCTCCTGCCTCAGACACAACCTAGCCACCGTAAGCACAAATAGGAAACAATGATTCGCGATCTTCCGACAAGATGTGATTGTGGATAGAGTGGGCCGATGTCCCCGGTCCCCGATCTACGCCGCTTAGCTCATTTCATCGCGGTCGTGGAGGCCGCCGGCTTCACCCGGGCCGCCCGGCAGCTGCACCTGTCCCAACAGGCACTGTCGAATTCGGTCCAGCAGCTGGAAAAAGAAATCGGCGCAACGCTGCTGGTGCGCGCCGGCCGTCGGATCACCCTGACCCCGGCCGGGCAAACGCTGTACGACGAGGGTCGCTCCTTGCTGGCGGCGGCCCAAACAATCACCCAACACACCCGGGCGGCGGCCACCACCCAGCCCGAGGAGTTCGTCATCGCCCACTCCCCGGCGATCAGCAACCATGACGTGTACGCGCTGATCACACCGGCGATCCTCGCGTCGCCGGGCACCTCGTTCACGGTCCGGCAGGTCTTCCCCGACCAGCTGGTCGCCGGGGTGCACGACGGCACCATACATTTGGGGTTACGCCGCGGGGTGGCACCGCAAGAACGTCTCGCCAGCGCGGTGGTCCGCTACGACACGCTGCGGGTGGCGCTGCGCAGCGATCACCGGCTGGCCGCCCGCGCCCACCTGACGGTCGCCGAACTGGCCGACGAATTCATCGCGCTGTGGGCGCCGCCCGGGGCGTCCTACTACAGCGACTTCCTGGTCAACGCCTGCCGACGCGCCGGCTTCGAACCGCAGTACCGGGTGAGCCGGGTGCAGGGCTGCCCGCCGGAGGTCGCCGCGTTGACCGAGGACGCCGCCGCGTTCGTCACCGCCCCGCCGGGTCCGGCCGTCCACGGCGCCGTCACGGTGGTCGACCTCGACGGGCCGCTGCTGGTCCCGATGCAGGCGCTGTGGCAACCGCACACCACCTCGGCGGTGCGGGACCTGATCGTCGCCTAACCGCGCGGTAGATGGCGCCGAGCGTCAGGGGGTCGGCTGCGGTTTGGTGGCGGAAACGGCGCGGGTGCGGATGAGTGGCAGTCCCCACCACCCGCGCCAGCCCAAGTCCCGACGCTGCACGTGCACCATGCCGCGTTGCCGGAGTCGGGCGGCATACAGGCGGGTGAAACCGATGTCGGCGATCACGACGCGACCCCCGGGTCGGAGCACGCGCACCGCCTCGTCGATCGCGGCCCGCCGGGCGTGATTGCCCGGCAGATTGTGGATCGCCAAGCTGCTCACGATCAGGTCGAAGGACGCGTCAGGGAACTGCAGGTCGGCCATGTCCCGGGTGTGCAGTTCGATCCGGTCGGCGACACCTTCGGCCTCGGCGTTCGCCACCGTCGCCTGGCGGGAGTTGCCGGTCTGATCAGGACGCCAAATATCCACCCCCACAGCGCATCCGCGCGGCACCAGTTTGGCCGCGGCCAGGAGAACCGCGCCGCGCCCGCAGCCGAGGTCGAGCACCCGTTCGTCACCGCGGAGGCGTAATTCGGTCAGCAGACGCGCCCAGACCTCGAACTTTCCCCGCCGACTGAACCGCGCGATGCTCACACCCGCGGCAACCAGCGCGATCGCCGTCACGGCCGCTGCGAGTCCCGGCAGCGTCCGTCCGGCGCCCAGCCAGATGGCGGCCAAAACACCGGCCGCTACGCAGACCAGCGCATACCCGCCGAAGACGATCGGTGCGGGAATCAGCCGGTAGTCGCCATCGACGCCGTACCGCCCCCGCGGGCGAGCAAGGTCAGCAGCCAACTCAGTCATCGCCTTCGCCTCCGTAGGTCGTGCTCCGATAGTCCCGGGCGAGCCGTTCGAAAATCGGGATGGCTTTCGCCGCAGCCCGTTCCAGGGCGCCCCGGCCCGGACTTTCAGCCGGCTCGAACGCGTGGCGCACCGTGTCGGCAAGCTGATCAGCCTTCTGCTCCAGGCTCAACGGCATGTCCGGCGGCAGAAAGGGCTCCGCGGCGAAGAAGCCAAACACGAGGGCAGGCAAGGCATAGTCGAGATCACTCGGCCGCAGATCCGACCGCAGCATCCCTTGGGCGGCCAACACAGCCAGGTACTCGCGGTTGACGTCGAGCTTGACCCCCTCCAGCCGCCGATGGTTTGCCACGGCGAGCAAGGTGTCGAGGGTGTCGGTGTCCCGGGTGTAAAGCGCACGCAGCACGGGACGCTTCATCGCCTCGACGAAGAGCTGCCGCAGGTAGCGGTGCAACGCCACCGCGGCAGGATCATTGCGCAACGAGCCAACAATGGCGTCGGTCATCGCCGCCGCCTCGCGGGAACTAACGGCATGGAAGAGGTCTTCCCGTGATCGCCAGTGCAAGTAGATGGTGCCCTTGCCGACGCCGGCACGGCGGGCGAGCTCATCGATCGTCACCCGGCGATAGCCCCAGCGCAGCAGCAGATCGCGGGCGGTGTCCAGGATCCGATCGGCCCGCTGCGCCCGATCGACGCCGGCACGTTCCACCATCGCCGACCCTCAGTTCCGCGTACGCCGCATCATGATGACCAGAATACGTTTTTGGTCATCAGTCATCAAGCGGCTTTTTTCGGGCCGGTTAGCGTCGCCCGAGGATGACCGAAAGCGCGTGGTGCAGATCTTTATCGGGGTCAGCCGGCCGGGCGTCGGCGCGCCAAGCGACGAAGTCGTCGGGGCGCACCAGCAGCGCACCCTCGGGGGCGAGCCCGGTCACCGCGGCCCAGGCGCCGTCAACGTCGCTGGCAGTTCCGAGGCGTTGCACGCTGATTGGGACGCCGAGGGCGGTCGACACCGCGGCCGCGGCGGCCGACCATGCCGCGTCGTCGTCGCCGGTGAACAACGTGAAGCCGGGCCCCAGCAGATCGAGGGTGGAGACGCGCTCGCCCGCGCGCTGCACCCAGGCATGCGGGACCCGGGTGCCGGGCTGGCCGCGCAGCTCCTCCACCAGCGACACCGTGTCGGGATCCGCCGGCCCGGGTGCGTCGGAAACCACCGCCGCCGAGCGGTATTGGTAGCCGGCCAGCAGGGCGAACATCGGCGCCTCCTCGTCCGGCGGCAATCCCGGCCCCACCTCCTCGAGCCGCAGTAAATGCAGCGACGGCCCGGTCAGCGATTGGCGCGCACTGAACCGCCCGACCGGGTGCCGCTCGGCGTGGTAGGTGGCCAGCAGCGACGGGTCGGCCGTCCCGGTCAGCACCGCCGCCAGTTTCCAGGCCAGGTTGTGGGCGCTCTGGATCGCGCAGTTGGCTCCCCCGGCCTTGAACGGCGGCATGGCGTGCGCCGCGTCGCCGACCAGAAAGACGCGGCCGCAGCGGAATTCGTCGGCCACCCGCTCGTAGGGCTGCCAGGTCGCGACGTCGACGACCTCGACGTCGATGGGCTCCCCGACCGCCGCGGTGATGAGATCGCGGCAGCGGTCGGCGGTGAATTGCGCCGCGGTCTCCCCCCGGCCGGGAAAGTAGGTGGTGGCGAACATGCCGAAGTCGTCACGCACCGGCAGCATGATGCCGTCCACCGCGGCGTTCTTGATCTGCACGGCGTCACCGTCGCCGAGGCGGGGCACGAATTGCCGCCACGGTGCCCGAAAGTAGATGAAGACGACGTAGATCGGCAGGGCCCCGAAGCCGGCGGTCGTGACGCCCAACGCGTCGCGGACCGGGCTGTGCACCCCGTCGGCGGCGACCAGATAGTCGGCGCGCACGGTCTCGGCCGCGCCCGAATCCCGGTCGCGCACGACGGCGGTGACGCCGGCGTCGTCCTGCTCGAACGAGCACAACTCGGTGCCGTAGCGCACCTCGCTGCCGCCCCGGCGAACCTGCGCCAGCAGCATGGGCTCGAATGCGCTCTGCGGGCAGTACTGCCCGGACGGTTCGGGGCTCAGCCCGTCGAACGGCGAGAAGATCGCGTCGACGTCGAAGGCCTGCCGCTGTTCGGTGCTGGTCAGCGTCGGCTTGGTCAGCATGTCCGAAATCCGGCCGGCGACGGCGTGCACCTCGTCGCTGAGCCCCAGCCCGCGCAGGATTTCCAGGCTGCGAAAGCTCAGGTTGCGGGCCTTCGGGTAGATGAACACCTCGCGCCGCTTTTCGACCAGCACCGAACCGACGCCGTGTTGGGCCAGCAGGGCGGACACCGTCAGCCCGGCCGCGCCCGCGCCGACGATGAGCGCCGGAACCCGCTTGTCAGTCATCGCCACCTCCGCCCTAGGCGGAACTAACTAGTTCCGTCTAGACCAATGTGGCACGCCGGGATGCGCCGCGCAACCGCTAGGTCGTCGGGCTGCCGGCGAGCGGTAACAGCACGTCTTCCAGCACGCGCCGGACGAAGACCCGGTCGACCGGCCGACCGGTCATCACCCGCAGCACATTGAGACCCAAGGCGACGTCGGGGATCAGGCTCAGGTCGCGGCCGGCCGGGATTTCGCCGCGGGCCAGCGCGTGGTCGAGTAGCGCCCGAACCACATGGCGTGGCGGGTCGAGCACCAGATCATCCAGGGCCGCCGCCAGCACCGGATCGTGCATCGCCGCGGTCGCCACCCCGACAATGACCCGAATCGTGCCCAGTCCAGCGTCATCGAACTCGGGGACCGCCGCGACCAGCGCCTCGATGTCGCCGCGCAGGCTGCCGGTGTTGGGCGGTTCCACCGAGCCCTGCCGTCGCCGCCAGTGCGCGATCGCGTCGGCCACCACCACCGCCTTCGACGGCCAGCGGCGATAGATCGCGGCCTTACCGACCCCGGCGCGCGCGGCGATGTCGTCCATGCTCAGCCGGTCATAGCCCAGTTCGGCCACCCCGGCCAGTGCCGCGTCGAGGATGCCCACATCCAGGGTCCGATCGAGGCGTCCCGGCCGCGGGGTGCGCGGACTGCGGCGAGCTGGCATGCGTCCGATCCATCCTGAGCGATACTGTCCGGTTCCGGCTTAATGTACTCGACCCGCGCTAATCGCGGTGACCGCACGTCGCGCCGTGCGCGACGGCCTTGACAACCGGCGCCGACGGAGAAATTATTCATTCTGTGATGATTTCACCGTTCGATGAATAACCGACCGGGGCGGGCGTCCCGACCCGGTTCCGAGCTGGAGGGTTGCGATGGCTGGATATCTCGCCGCGCTGACGATCGTGCTGTTCCTCGGCTTGGTGATCACCCGACTGATCATGCTGCGCCGCCGCGGGATAACGGCACTGCACTTCGGGAACATCGACAAGAAGGACTTCTTGCTCCCCCCGTTCGCGCTGGTGTACTTCTATGTCGTTTTCGCCGCCGCCTTCGGTTGGCCGCTGGTCGCCGCCCCGCGGTTTTTCCACTCGGATGCCATCGGCTGGCTCGGGGTCGCGCTGTGCGCCGGCGGCCTGCTGTTCGTGGTGCTCAGCCTGGTTTCCTTCGGCACGAGCTTCCGCGTCGGCATTGACGTCGAGCACCCCGACAAGCTCGTAACGACCGGCGTGTTCGCGGTCAGCCGCAACCCCATCTACGTCGGTTTCGCGCTGGTGCTGCTCGGCCAATTCCTGGTGTTCCCCAGCTGGATTCTGCTGCTCTACCTGATCGCCGGATTTTGGCTGTTCAATCGCCAGGTGTTGCGGGAGGAAGCGTTCCTGCGGCAGCACTACGGCCGGGAGTACACCGAGTACTGCGGCCGGGTCCGGCGGTATCTGTGAACCCGGCCCGTCAGCAACCGGACGCCACGAACTCCTGCGCCACCGCCACCACCCGCTCGCGGTCGGCGGGCACCAGCCCGATCCGGGTCCGCCGATCCAGGATGTCGTCGACGCCCAGCGCGCCCTCGTGGGTGACCGCGTACTCGAACTCGGCCCGGATCACGTCGATCCCGTCGGCCACCGGGTCGCCGGGCCGCTCACAGGTGGCCGTGGCCACCACATTGCCGGCCTCCGCGCCGTAGCGTGCCACCAACGACGCGGGCAGACCGGTCGTCAGCGGGGTGGCGGTGCCCGGATTGGACAGCGCACCCACCAGCGGCAGGTCGCGGGTGCGGCAGCCGCCCGCGCTCAACCCCCGCGCCGCGACCGCCCGGTCCAGCACATCCTCGGCCATGTACCGGTATTCGGTGAGCTTGCCGCCGATCACGCTGAGCACCCCCGACTCCGACTCGACCACGGCGTGCTCGCGGGACACGTCGGCGGTGCGGCCCTGCCCGGTGTCGATCAGCGGCCGCAGCCCCGCGTAGGACCCGATGACGTCGGCCGCGCCCAGCGCGGTGCCCAACGCGGTGTTCACCGTGTCCAGCAGGAACGCGGTCTCGGACGACGACGGTTGCGGCACATCGGGAATCGGGCCGGGCGCCTCTTCGTCGGTGAGCCCCAGGTACACCCGGCCGAGCTGCTCGGGCATGGCGAACACGAACCGGTTGAGTTCCCCGGGAATCGGCACGGTCAGCGCCGCGGTGGGATTGCCGAACGCCTCGGCGGCGAACACCAGATGGGTGCCCCGGCTGGGCCGCAGCGTCAGCGCCGGGTCGATCTCGCCGGCCCACACCCCGGTCGCGTTGATCACCGCGCGCGCCGACACGTCGAAGGACTCCCCGGACCGCTGGTCGGTCAGCCGCACCGACGTGCCGGTGACCCGCGAGGCCGCCGCGTAGGTCAAAATCCGGGCGCCGTAGGAGGCCGCGGTCCGCGCGACCGCGGTGACCAGCCGGGCGTCGTCGATCAGTTGGCCGTCGTAGGCCAGCAGCCCGCCGTCGAGGCCGTCGCGGCGGACGGTGGGCGCCAGGTCCAGCACCCGCGCCGGCGGGATCCGGCGCGAGCCGGGCAGGATGGCGCTGGGTGTGCCGGCCAGCCGGCGCAGCACGTCGCCGGCGACGAACCCGGCGCGCACCAGGGCCCGCTGCCCGCGGCCCATCGAGTCCAGCAGCGGCACCAGTTGCGGCATCGCGCGGACCAGGTGCGGGGCGTTGCGGGTCATCAGGATGCCGCGTTCGACGGCGCTGCGCCGGGCGATGCCGACGTTGCCGGTGGCCAGGTACCGCAGGCCGCCGTGCACCAGCTTCGAACTCCACCGGCTGGTGCCGAACGCCAGATCGTGTTTTTCCACCAACACCACCCGCAGGCCGCGGGTCACCGCGTCCAGCGCCACCCCGGCGCCGGTGATGCCGCCGCCGATCACCACCACGTCCACCGGATCGCCGTCGGCCAGCGCCATCAGTTCGACGGTGCGGCGGGTGGCGTTGAGCGCGTTGGCATCCGACATCAGGACAGGTATCCGTTCAACGCGTAGCGCAGCTCGGCGGCCAGCGCGTCGTCGTCGAGGATCGGGGCGACGATCTGGGCCGACTGGATGGTGGACTGGGTGATCAGCAGGCACATCGCGGCCAGCCGGCGCGGGTCGCCGGCGCGCACGCTGCCGTGGCGCTGCGCCGCCCGCAGGTCGGCGGCCAGCGCGTCGATCAGGATCTGCTGGCTGGTGCCCAGCCGGTCGGCGATGTAGACCATCGCCAGCTCCGGGGCCGAGCGCAGCACCGCCGAGATCAGGTCGTCGGCCCGCAGCCGCTGGGCCAGCGCGACCACCCGGTCCACCAGCGCCTCCCGGCCTTGCCCGCGGGCCGGAACCTCGTCGAGCACCCCGGTGATCCGGGCCGTCAGCAACGCCGCCAGCACCGAGCGGGTGTCGGGCCAGCGGCGGTAGACGGTGGGCCGGCTGACCCCGGCCCGGCGGGCGATCTCGGCCAGCGTGACCCGGTCGACCCCGAACGCGGCCACGCAGCTGGCGGCGGCGGCCAGGATCCGGTCGCCGATATCCACCGACGAGTCATTACTGATTGACATCACGTGTAATACTGTAACGCATGTCTGATGCGCTGCTACCGCCGATGAAGTGGGACGCCTGGGGCGACCCGGCCGAGGCCACCCCCCTGTCCGACGGCATCCGGGCGCTGCTCAACCAGGCGCTCGGCATCAGCGCGACCGCCGCACCCGAACGCGGCCCCGACCAGGTGCGGCTGCGCCCCAGCGCGCTGACCGACCCCGACCGTCGGGCGCTGACCGCCCTCGTCGGCGCCGGGCACTGCCGGGTCGACGACCGCGACCGGCTGCTGCACGCCGGCGGCAAATCCACCCTGGACCTGTTGCGGCGCAAGGACACCGGGGTGCAGGACGCGCCCGACGCGGTGCTGCTGCCCGGCGACGAGGACCAGGTCGCGGCGATCCTGGACTACTGCGGTCGGCACCGCATCGCCGTCGTCCCGTTCGGCGGCGGGACCAGCGTGGTCGGCGGACTGGACCCGGTGCGCGGCGTGTTCGACGCCGTGGTCGCGCTGGACCTGCGCCGCTTCGACCGGCTGCTGGGCGTCGACGCGGTGTCGCGGGTGGCCGAGTTCGGCGCCGGCGTCACCGGCCCGGCCGCCGAACGGCTGCTGGCCGAGCACGGCCTGTCGCTGGGGCATTTCCCGCAGAGCTTCCAGTTCGCCACCCTGGGCGGGTTCGCCGCCACCCGCTCCTCGGGCCAGGATTCGGCCGGCTACGGCCGGTTCGACGACATGATCCGCGGGCTGCGGATGATCACCCCGGCCGGCGTGCTCGACGTGGGCCGCGCCCCGGCGTCGGCGGCCGGCCCGGATCTGCGGGAGCTGCTGGTCGGGTCGGAGGGGGTGTTCGGCGTCATCACCCGGGTGCGGCTGCGGGTGCATCCGGTCCCGGAGGCCACCCGCTATGAGGCGTGGTCGTTCCCGGATTTCGGCACCGGCGCCGCGGCGCTGCGCGCGGTCACCCAGACCGGCACCGGCCCCACGGTGATTCGGCTCTCCGATGAGGCCGAGACCGGCGTGAACCTGGCCACCACCGCCGCGATCGGCGAACAGCAGATCACCGGCGGCTGCCTGGCGATCACGGTGTTCGAGGGCACCGCCGCGCACGCCGATGCCCGGCACGCCGAGACCCGGGCGGTGCTGGCCGCCCACGGCGGCACCTCGCTGGGCGAAGACCCGGCCCGGGCCTGGGAGCACGGCCGATTTTCCGCGCCCTACCTGCGGGATTCGCTGCTGGCCGCCGGCGCGCTGTGCGAGACGCTGGAGACCGCCACCGACTGGGCCAACGTGGCCGCGCTCAAGGCCGCGGTCACCGAGGCGCTGACCGCCGCGCTGGGCGCATCGGGCACCCCGGCGCTGGTGCTGTGCCACATTTCGCACGTCTACCCGACCGGCGCGTCGCTGTACTTCACCGTCGTCGCCGGGCAGCGGGGCAACCCGATCGAGCAGTGGCGCGCCGCCAAAACCGCGGCGTCGGAGGCGATCATGGCCGCCGGCGGCACCATCACCCACCACCACGCGGTCGGCGTCGACCACCGGCCCTGGATGGGCGCCGAAATCGGCGACCTGGGGGTGCAGGTGCTCCGCGCGGTCAAGGCGACACTGGATCCGGCCGGAATCCTCAACCCCGGCAAGCTAATCCCGTGAACCACCGCGAGATCGGCCGGGTCACCGTGCTGACCAACCCGGCGTCCGGGCACGGCAACGCCCCGCACGCCGCGCAGGCCGCGATCGCCCAATTGCAGTGCCGCGGCGTCGACACCGTCGAAATCGTCGGCGCCGACGCGCAACACGCCCGTCGGCTGCTGGACGCCGAACTCGACCAGGGCACCGACGCCGTGGTGGTGGCCGGCGGCGACGGGGTGATCTCCGAGGCGCTGCAGGCGTTGGCGGGCACCGACGTTCCGCTGGGCATCGTCGCGGCCGGCACCGGCAACGACCACGCCCGCGAATTCGGGCTGCCCACCGGCGATCCGGTCACCGCCGCCGATATCGTCGCCGACGGGTGGACCGAAACGGTGGACCTGGGCCGGATCCGGGCCGCCGACGGCACCGAAAAAT
>NZ_MLQM01000092.1:0-20538 GCF_001854525.1 Mycobacterium talmoniae | reverse complement strand
GTCCAGCGCCACCGGCTCACCCTCGACGGCCGGGGCCTCGGCCGGTGCCTCCGCCGGGACCTCACGCGGCGTCGGCGCCCCCAACCCGTGACCGCACACCGGCCAGGCGCCGCGGCCCTGGGTGGCGAGCACGTGCTCGGCGATGGCGATCTGCTGCTCCCGGGTGGCCATGTGCGCGGACGGCGCGTATTTGCCGCCGCCATGCGCGGCCCAGGTGCTCGGCGAGAACTGCAGCCCGCCCTGGTAGCCGTTGCCGGTGTTGATCGACCAGTTGCCGCCGGCCTCGCAGCGTGCGACCTGGTCCCATTCGCCGTCGGTCGCCGCGGCGGCATGGCCAGCGAGAGCGAAGCCGCCGCCACCGATCACCGCTCCGGTGAAGGCGATCTTGGCGACGCTGATGTTCGAAGGGCTGGGCTTACGATGCCGTCCGCTCATACGCCGGTGATGTCCTCTCTGCCACGCCCGCGAGGTCAGCTGTCGGGTTCGGGCTGGAGAGGTAGCCCGGCCGGTATCGCCGGTTGGCGACTTCGGCTTCACCCCAAGGGGCCGCGAACGGCCCCAGGTCCTGTTTCGGTGGACCGGTGGGTCCCCCGCCTCCATCCGCGATGTTGTCCGGTGGTGTCCCCGCCCATCGGATGGAGCTCGGCGTTATGGGCGGAGAAGGCTTGCCGCTGAAAGGGGCGGCCAGCCCGGAGAAGACGGTAACGGGTTCCGGCGATCCCGTCACCTATCGCGGAATTTCGCGTTTCGCGCGCCGGCCGTCGGCAAAACTCCAGGACGCCGCCGCGGGAGCGCTGGTCAGGGCGTTGCTAACTCCGCCGTTGCACAGTCGTGACCATTCCGTTATGTGACGCAAATCACCTCAGCCGCCGGCAAACGGCGGCAACACATCGACCGTGTCACCCGAGTGCAGCACCGCGGCGTGGTCGCGCACGGCGACTTCGTCGCACAGATACGAGCAGCGCGGCAGCACCGCCGCCAGGCGCGGATCCCGGCCGGCGAGCGCCTCGACCAACTGGGCCACGGTGGCGCCGGGCGGCAAGGTGATGGTGTCGGTCTCGGTGCCCGCCGCGGCCCGCGCGGCGGCGAAGTAGCGGACGGTGACCTGGACGCCCTCGGCCACCTCAGCCACCGATCGCGCTCATCGGACGGTCCGGCTGGACAAACCCCGGATCGTTGATGCCGTGCCCGGGCAGCTTGCGCCACATCGCGGCCCGCCAGGCCGCCTCGATCGCGTCGTCGTCGGCGCCGCCGCGCAGCAGGGCACGCAGATCGGTCTCCTCGCGGGCGAACAAGCAGTTGCGGAGCTGCCCGTCGGCGGTCAGCCGGGTGCGGTCGCACGTCGCGCAGAACGGATGCGACACCGAGGCGATGACGCCGACCTTGCCGGCGGGGGTGTCCGGGCCCTCGTCGACCAGCCACAGCTCGGCCGGCGCCGAACCGCGCGGCGCCGGGTCGGGCCGCAGCCGGAAATGCGGCCGCAGCGCGGCCAGCACGTCATCGGCGGTCAGCGCGGCACCCCGCTGCCATTGGTGCCCGGCGTCCAGCGGCATCTGCTCGATGACCCGTAACTGGTAGCCGTGCTGCAGGCAGAACCGCAGCAGGTTCACCACGTCGTCGCGGCCGGTGGTCGGATCGAGCACGGCGTTGACCTTGATCGGACCCATGCCGGCCCGCTGGGCCGCATCCAGGGCGGCCAGCACGTCGGGCAGCCGATCCCGCCGGGTGATCGCCGCGAAGTGCGCCCGGTCCACGCTGTCCAGCGACACGTTGATCCGGTTCAGGCCCGCCGCCACCAGGGCGTCCGCCCGGTGGGCGAGGCCCAGCCCGTTGGTGGTCAAGGCGATCTCCGGGCGGGGCCGCAGGCCCGCGGTGGCGGCCACCACCTCCTCGAGGTGACGGGCCAGCAGCGGCTCACCGCCGGTGAACCGCACGCTGGTGATGCCCAGCCGGGTGACGCCGAGCCCGATCAGCCGGATCAGCTCGTCGGGTTGCAGCAGATGCCGGCTGGGCAGCCAGTCCAACCCCTCGGCCGGCATGCAATACGTGCACCGCAGATTGCAGCGGTCGGTCAGCGATACCCGCAGATCGGTGGCCACCCGCCCATAGGTGTCCACCAGGGGACCGGAGGCGGGGGCGGCGCCGATGTCGTCGACGCCCTCGCGGCGGGGCACCGTCGGCAAGCCCAAGGTGGTCAGGGTCATGCCGGCACCCGTTCGTCGACCGGAACGATCTGCTTGCCGAGCGGCACCAGCGATACCGGGATCAGTTTGAGGTTGGCCAGCGCCAACGGGATGCCGACGATGGTGAGCGCCATCGCCACCGCGCTCACCAGGTGCCCGACGGCCAGCCAGAACCCGAACAGAACGATCCAGATGACGTTGCCGATCAGCGCGCCGGGACGCGAGCCCGGCTTGTCGACGATGGTGCGACCGAACGGCCACAGCGCGTAGGAGGCGATGCGCAGCGCGGCAAAGCCGAACGGGATGGTGATGATCAGCACGAAACAGACGAGTGCGGCTATCAGGTATCCGAGGGACAGCCACAGCCCGCCGAAGATCAACCAGATCACGTTCAGAACCAGGCGCATATCTCCTCCAGCAACACCGCCAGCCTACCGAGTAAACCGGGGTGCTCATCGGAGCGCCATCCGAGTAGGATCCCAGTCATCGCGTCCTGCGCAGGCGGGACGCTTCATTATGTTGCCCAGCGATGTGGCCCGTCAGACAAGCAGGTGAGACCAGTGCCGACCGGCAAGGTGAAGTGGTACGACGCCGAAAAGGGATTCGGCTTCCTATCGCAAGAGGACGGTGAGGACGTCTATGTCCGCTCGTCCGCGCTGCCCGCGGGCGTCGAAGGTCTGAAGGCCGGCCAACGCGTCGAATTCGGGATGGCCGCCGGTCGCCGCGGACCGCAGGCGTTGAGCCTCAAGCTGATCGACCCGCCGCCGAGCGTGGCCCGGGCGCGCCGCGACGGCCCCGCCGAGCACAAGCACAGCCCCGACGAACTGCACGGCATGGTCGAGGACATGATCACCTTGCTGGAGGGCGCCGTGCAGCCCGAGTTGCGCAAAGGCCGCTACCCGGACCGCAAGACCGCCCGGCGGGTGTCCGAGGTGGTTAAGGCGGTGGCGCGGGAGCTCGACGCCTAACCGCTGACCGCGCCACCCGATCGGCCAAAAGCGCCGCGCCGGGTATGCCCGAGCAGCAAACTGGGTACTGCACTCGATACGAGTCGTCAACCCGGGAGGTGTCCGATGGCACAGCAAGCACAGGTCACCGAAGAGCAAGCCCGAGCCGTCGCCGAGGAATCTCGCGAAACCGGTTGGGATAAACCCTCCTTCGCCAAGGGGTTGTTCCTCGGTCGCTTTCCGTTGGAGCTCATCCACCCGTTTCCGCGGCCGTCGGCGGCCGACGAGGCCCGCACCGAGGAGTTCCTGGGCAGGCTGCGGGAGTTTCTGAACACCATCGACGGTGCGGTCATCGAACGCGACGCGCAGATCCCCGACGAGTACGTGAAAGGCCTGGCCGAGCTGGGCTGCTTCGGGTTGAAGATCCCCGCCGAGTACGGCGGGCTGAACATGTCGCAGGTCGCCTACAACCGGGCCCTGGTGATGGTGTCCAGCGTGCACGCCAGTTTGGGCGCGTTGCTCAGCGCGCATCAGTCGATCGGGGTGCCCGAACCGCTGAAGCTGGCCGGCACCGAGGAGCAGAAGAAGAAGTTCTTGCCGCGCTGCGCCGCCGGCGCGATCTCGGCGTTTTTGCTCACCGAACCCGATGTGGGGTCCGACCCGGCCCGGCTGGCGTCGACGGCGACCCCGGTCGACGGCGGCGCCGCCTACGAGTTGGACGGCGTGAAGCTGTGGACCACCAACGGTGTGGTCGCCGACCTGCTGGTGGTGATGGCCCGGGTGCCCAAGGGCGACGGGCATCGCGGCGGCATCAGCGCGTTCGTCGTCGAGGCCGATTCGCCCGGGATCACCGTGGAGCGGCGCAATAAGTTCATGGGCCTGCGCGGCATCGAAAACGGGGTGACCCGGCTGCATAAGGTGCGGGTTCCGGCCGAAAACCTGGTGGGCCGGGAGGGCGACGGCCTGAAGATCGCGTTGACCACCCTCAACGCCGGACGGCTGGCCATCCCCGCGATGGCGACCGGGGCGGCCAAATGGTCGCTGAAGATCGCCCGGGAATGGTCCCGGGAGCGGGTGCAGTGGGGCAGGCCGGTCGGCGAGCACGAAGCCGTCGCGTCCAAGATCGCGTTCATCGCGGCCACCGGCTACGCGCTGGAGGCGGTGTTGGAGCTGTCCGCGCAGATGGCCGACGAAGGCCGCAACGACATCCGGATCGAAGCCGCGCTGGCGAAGCTGTGGTCCAGCGAGGTGGCCTGCGTCATCGGCGACGAGTTGTTGCAGATCCGCGGCGGCCGCGGCTATGAGACCGCCGAGTCCCTGGCCGCGCGCGGGGAACGGGCGGTCGCGGTGGAGCAGCTGGTGCGGGATCTGCGGATCAACCGCATCTTCGAAGGTTCCAGTGAGATCATGCGGCTGCTGATCGCGCGAGAAGCCGTCGACGCCCACCTGACCGCCGCGGGCGACCTGGCCAACCCCAAGGCCGACCTGCGCCAGAAGGCCAAGGCGGCCGCCGGCGCCAGCGGATTCTACGCAAAGTGGTTGCCGCAACTGGTTTTCGGCGAAGGTCAGCGACCCACCGCCTACCGCGAGTTCGACCGGCTGGCGGCCCACCTGCGGTTTGTGGAACGCTGCTCCCGCAAGCTGGCCCGCAACACGTTCTACGCGATGGCGCGCTGGCAGGCCGGCCTGGAGAAAAAGCAGGGCTTCCTCGGGCGCATCGTGGATATCGGCGCGGAGCTGTTCGCCATGTCGGCGGCGTGTGTGCGGGCCGAGGCGCAGCGGGCGGCCGGGGTGACCGAGGGCTACGAGCTGGCCGACGCGTTCTGCCAGCAGGCCACCCTGCGGGTCGAGGCGCTGTTCGCCGCGCTGTGGACCAACACCGATGACACCGACACCCGGTTGGCGCGCGCGGTGCTGGACGACCGGTACACCTGGCTGGAGGACGGGATCCTCGACATCAGCGAGGGCACCGGCCCGTGGATCGCGCACTGGGAGCCCGGCCCGTCCACCGAGCCCGGGTTGGCCCGGCGGTTCCTGACCGGTTCCGCGCTGCCCCGAACCTGAGTGCGGCGCGCCCGTCGTGGGCGACAATGACCGGCGATGGGTGAACCGGACTTTCTGCGGCTGACCCGCGACGGCTATGACCGCACTGCCGGGCGATACGCCGACCGCTTCCAGCACCACCTCGACGACAAGCCGGTCGATCGGGCCATGCTCGCCGCGTTCGCCGGGCTGGTGACGGCCGGCGACAACACCCGGGTGGTCGACGTGGGCTGCGGCACCGGGGTGGCCACCGCGATCCTGCGGGGGCTGGGCGTCGACGCGTGCGGGATTGACCTGTCCGCCAACATGGTTGCCGAAGCACGACGGCGCAACCCGGGCCTCGACTTCGGTGTCGGTTCGCTGACCGATCTCGAGCTCGCCGACGCCAGCGTGGGCGGGGTGTGCGCGTGGTACGCGATCATCCACCTGCCCGACGCGCACCTGCCCGCGGCGTTCGCCGAGTTTCACCGGGTGCTGGCCCCCGGCGGGTTGGTGCTGCTGGCCTTCCAGGTCGGCGACCGGCCGCGGGCGCTCACCGAGGCGTTCGGTGCGCCGGTGGCGCTGACGTTTTATCGGCGGCAACCCGACACCGTCGCCGCGCGGCTCACCGAGGCGGGCCTGCCGGTCTACGCCCAACTGGTCCGGCAACCCGACGACGACACAGAGTCGACGCCGCACGCCTACCTCATCGCCCGGAAGCCGCGCTGAAGCCGACGATGGGCTGGCACCCTGGTAGGCATGGCTAGCTATGTCGCCGGCGGCGGCGATTACACCCGCGACACCAACTACATCACCACCCGGATCACCGCCGACGGGCGCGACGGCTACCCCGTCGAGCCCGGCCGGTACCGGCTGGTGGTGGCCCGGGCGTGCCCGTGGGCCAACCGCACGATCATCGTGCGCCGACTGCTCGGCCTGGAAAAGGTGATCTCCATTGGGTTTTGCGGCCCCACCCACGACCAGCGCAGCTGGACCTTCGACCTGGACCCCGGCGGCGTCGACCCGGTGCTGAACATCCCGCGGCTACAAGACGCCTACTTCAAGCGATTCCCCGACTACCCGAAGGGCATCACCGTGCCGGCGATCGTCGACGTGCCCACCGGCGCGGTGGTCACCAACGACTTCGCCCAGATCACGCTGGATTTCTCCACCGAATGGACGGCCTATCACCGCGACGGTGCCCCGCAGCTGTACCCCGAACCGCTGCGGCCCGAGATCGACGAGGTCGCCCGCCGGATCTACACCGAAATCAACAACGGGGTGTACCGGTGCGGATTCGCCGGCTCGCAGCAGGCTTACGACGCCGCCTACGACCGGTTGTTCACCGCGCTGGATTGGGTCAGCGAGCGGCTGACTCACCAGCGATACCTGGTGGGGGACACCATCACCGAGGCCGACGTCCGGTTGTTCACCACGCTGGCCCGCTTCGACCCGGTCTACCACGGGCATTTCAAATGCAACCGGTGCAAGCTGTCGGAGATGCCGGTGCTGTGGGCGTACGCGCGGGACCTGTTTCAGACCCCGGGCTTCGGCGACACCATCGACTTCGTGCAGATCAAACAGCACTACTACATCGTGCACGCCGACATCAACCCGACCGGGATCGTGCCCAAGGGGCCCGAGCTGACCGACTGGCTCACCCCGCACGGCCGGGAAAGCCTGGGCGGCAGGCCCTTCGGGGACGGCAGTCCGCCTGGCCCGACACCCGAGGGGGAGCAGGTGCCCGCCGGGCACGGGGCGGGTTAGCCCGCCGAGCGCGTTACCCCCACACCGTTTGCACCGACCAGTCGGCGTGGGTGGCCGCGGCCGTGTCGCCGTCGGGCATGCGCACCAGGGTCAGCAGGTGCACGGTGAGCCCACGCAGCCGCCCCCGGAACGCGTCGACGGTCGGAACGGTGACCGCGAGCCGGCTGCGCGGCCGGAACAGCGCGGTGGTGGGCTCCGCGGAGCCCTCGTACCACAGCGACAGCCCCCACGGCGCGTTGCCGATCGCGCTGGGCACCGACAGCTGCACCGGATCACGCGAGGTGACCGGCAGCACGCCCACCGTCTCCGGGGTTTCACAGTCGTTGAGGTTCAGCACATCGCAGTACTGGTAGGGCCCCACCCGGGTCAGGTGGCCGTGCGAGTATGCACTGATCTGCGGGCGCTGCGGAGCGCGGTCGCGGACCAGCAGCCAGGCACCGACCCCGGCAGCGGTCGCGGCCAGCACCACCAGGACCGCGACCAGCACGACGACGCGGTTTTTCACCGGGGCCCCCATTCCGGGGCGGGCACCGGATCGTCGGTGCGCCCACCTTGTTGTTCCACCATGACCGGTCGGTTACCGCCGAACCCGGGGATCAACGAGTTCCCTTGATACGACAGGACGGTTTGCGCCAGCCCCGGGATCAGCAGTGCGGTGATCGCGGTGAACCCCGCCCACAGGTCGGTGTACACCAGCACCCCCAGCGCCCCGCCCAGCACCCAGGCCAGCTGCAGCGTGGACTCCGATCGGCCGAACGCCGACGCTCGGGACTCCTCGGGCAGGTCGTCTTGCAGCGACGCGTCCAGCGACGCTTTGGCGATCGCGCTCGACCCCGAGGTGATCAGCGCCGCGCCGGCGACCACCATCAGGTTTCCGGTCACCGCGGATGCCACCGCGGCGACGGTCACCGCCACCGTGCAGCGCACCACCAGCATCGCGGGCCGGCCCAGTTTCAGCCGCGCGCTGGTGAAGTTGCCGATGAAGTTGCCGACCCCGGCCGCCGCGCCGATCAGGCCGAGGATCGCCAACTGCTGCCAGCCGCTGGCGTCGTGTTGTTTGGCGACGAACGCCGGATACAGGAACAAGAAGCCGACCATGGCCTTGATCGTGCAGTTGCCCCACAGCGAGGTGATGATGTTGCGGCCCAAGGGTTGCCGCAGCGCGCCGCTGGCCCGGCGGAAGTGCTCGGACCAGCTGGGCCGGTGCTGGTTGACGTGGGCGTGATAGCTCAGCGTGGTCGGGACCTCCCCGGCGGTCACCTCGACCCAGCGCGGGATGCGCATCGACAGCCACGCGCCGGCGGCCGTCACCGCGACGATCACGAACAGCGCGCCCGGCAGGTCGAACAGCCGGCTGAACACGAACTCCACCCCGGCCGCGACCCCCCCGCCGACGATGGTGCCGCCGAGCAACCCGAACATGGTCAGCCGGGAATTGACCCGCACCAGATCGATGGTCGGGGGCATCACCCGCGGCGTCACCGCGCTGCGCAGCACCGAGAACGATTTCGACAGCACCATCATGGCCAGCGCGCACGGATACAACACCCAGGACGGGTAACTGCCGGTCGCGCCGTCGTAGTTGAGGATCAGCAGCGCCGCCAGCGCGGTGCGCAGCCCGAACGACAGCGCCAGCGCGACCCGCCGCCCATGCTGCAACCGGTCCAAAGCCGGCCCGATCAGCGGCGCCACCACCGCGAACGGCGCAATGGTGATCAGCAGGTACAGCGCGACCTTGTCCTTGCTTTCCCCGGCGGCCGCCGCGAAGAACAAGGTGTTGGCCAGCGCCACGGCCATCGCGGCGTCGACCGCGAAGTTGGCGACCACCGGCCAGGTCAGCGCGGTCAGCCCGGACTTGTCGGCGCCGTCGGCGGTGGCCGCGCGCTGCACCAAGTCGTACATCCGCGAACCCATTTCGCGGCTGCGCTGGGCCGCGACGCGGGTGACGGTGATCTTGTCGCCGGCCCCGCGCGGCGGTTCGCTGCGCGGCGGCGACGTCTGCTGGCCGCGCAGCGGCGGCAGGTAGCGGTTGGCGCTGGGCACCGGACCCGGGCGGCCCGGGCGCCGATTCTCGGGGTGCTCGTGGGGGTAGTTGGCCATGCCGGGATGTTCACCGGCGGACCGGTTGCGCGGTGGCCGGCCGACACCCGAGGGTGCACCTCGGAACGGACCCGGAGTCGAGTCGTCGCGGCGCCGTCCAGTCACGCGTCAATTCTCCCCCATGCCCGTCGCGCACCGCCGCAGGGAACGGGTGTGGCTGGCCGCCGAGCGCTACGGCAGTATTGGGGAGGTACTGAGAAGAAGGGACCAGTGTGACCGGACCCACCCAAGAGGCCGCGGTGGCCACCGCGGCCGACCAGCAGGAAATCCCGGCCATCCTCGCCGACGCCGCAGAGGCGGCCCGCGCTGCCGTCGTGGAGTTCAGCGGAGCCGAGACGGTGGGGGACTACCTGGGCGTGCAGTACGAAGACCGCACCGCCGCCACCCACCGGTTCTTGGCGCATCTGCCCGGCTACCAGGGCTGGCAGTGGGCGGTGGTGATGGCGGCCTATCCGGGCGCCGACCACGCCACGATTAGCGAGGTGGTGCTGGTCCCCGGGCCGACGGCGCTGCTGGCCCCGGACTGGGTGCCGTGGGAGCAGCGGGTCAGGCCGGGCGATCTGGGTCCCGGCGACCTGCTGGCGCCGCCGGCCGAAGACCCGCGGCTGGTGCCCGGCTACACCGCCAGCGGCGACCCGCAGGTCGACGACGTCGCCGCCGAGATCGGGCTGGGGCGGCGCCAGGTGCTGAGTCCGTGGGGGCGGGCCGAGGCGGCGCAGCGCTGGCACGACGGCGACTACGGCCCGGACTCGCCGATGGCGCGGTCCACCAAGCGGGTGTGCCGCGACTGCGGGTTCTTCCTGCCGCTGGCCGGCTCGCTCGGCACGATGTTCGGGGTGTGCGGCAACGAGATGTCCGCCGACGGCCACGTCGTCGACTGCGGCTACGGCTGCGGCGCCCATTCCGACACCCCGGCCCCCGCCGGCGGCGGCTCGCCGCGCTATGACCCCTACGACGACGGCGTGCTGGACGTCACCGCGCCGGACCCGGACGCCGACTAGCTCTCGGCGGCGGCCTTGATGCTGGCCAGCGACGCGTTCATGCCGTCGAGCAGTTCGCGTTCAAAATTGGGCACCCCACCCATGAAGGCCTTCACCGTCAGGTTCGACACCGCGCTGACCCCGTTCTCGGCGTGTCGGCTCTCGACGACCTTGGTGCCCGTCGCGGTGGGCTCGAGTTCGTAGCTCCACACGGTGCGGTTGGCGTTGACCCGGAACGCCAGCTTCTGCTCCGGGACGACCTCGGTGATGGTGCTGGTGGTGGGCCAGAACATGGCGCCGCGGCGGTTCAGGTTGAACGTGCGGGTACCCGGGCGCAGCGGGCCGAACTGCTTCATCCACCGGCACTGCGGGCTCCACTGCGGCATCCGGCGGAAGTCGGAGATCAGCTCCCAGACCTTGGCGACCGGTGCGTCGATCTCGATCTGCGCCTGCAGTAGCGGTGCTGCCATGAACCCACTCCTTACTGGTTGCTGTCCCGGTCGCCGCCGGCCGGCGGGCCGAGACCGGTTTGGGCGCCGCGTGCGCCGCGGCGGGCCGCGTCACGCTGCCATAGGAAGATAGCGGTGCCCAGCAGCCCGACCGCCAGACCGGCCACCGTCACCGGGCGCCAACTGTCCAGGGCGGGCACCAGGAACGCCGCCGCGGCGGCCAGGATCCAGGCCACCGCACCGACCGCGATGACCGGCCACGCCTGGACCAGCGCAGCCGGCAGCGGCGGCGGTTCGGGTGGGGAATCTGTGGGCATCGCTGTTCAACTTAGCCCGTCGGATGCGTTGACTCTGCGGCCACCAGGCAGGTCACTCGCACTTGTGCGTGGTGGGCGCAGAGTCAACGCGCGGTAATGTCCTCGCGGTGGTTCATGTCGAGGATGTTGCCGATCCCGACGACCCGCGCCTGGATAACTTCCGCGACCTCAACAGCATCGACCGTCGGCCCGATCTGCCCACCGGCAAAGCCTTGGTGATCGCCGAGGGGGTGCTGGTGGTGCAGCGCATGCTGGCGTCGCGGTTCGCGCCGCTGGCGCTGCTGGGCACCGACCGTCGGCTCACCGAACTGGCCGCCGATCTGGCCGGCCGCGACATCCCCTACTACCGGGTGACCGCCGAGCTGATGGCGCGGGTGGTCGGGTTCCACCTCAACCGTGGGGTGCTGGCCGCGGCGCGACGAGCACCGGAGCCGACGGTAGCGCAGGTGGTCGACGGGGCCCGGACGATCGCGGTGCTCGAGGGGGTCAACGATCACGAGAACCTGGGGTCGATCTTCCGTAATGCCGCCGGACTGGGCGTGGACGCGGTGGTGTTCGGCAGCGGCTGCGCCGACCCGTTGTACCGGCGCGCGGTGCGGGTCTCGATGGGCCACGCGCTGCTGGTGCCCTACGCGCGGGCCGAGCAGTGGCCCGGCGACCTCGTCTTGCTGCGGGAGCTGGGGTTTCGGCTGGTCGCGATGACCCCCGACCCTGTCGCGTGTTCGCTGCCGGAGGCGATGGCCGCCGTGCGCGAGGAGCCGGTGGCGGTGCTGGTCGGCGCCGAGGGACCCGGATTGACCGCGACCACCCTGCGGATCAGCGACCTGAAGGTGCGGATTCCGATGTCGCGGGGCACCGACTCACTCAACGTGGCCACCGCCGCGGCGTTGGCCTTCTACGAGCGGGCCGCCCGCTGACGCCTTGGGCTACGCTCGCGCGGTGACCGACGACTCCACACCCTGGGGAACGGGTTTGACGGTGGCCGGGTTCGTCGCCGCGGTGACCGCGACCGCGGTGGTGGTGTTGAGCCTCGGGCTGACCCGGGTGCATCCGCTGCTGGCCGTCGGGCTCAACCTGGTCGCGGTCGGCGGGTTGGCGCCGACGGTATGGGGGTGGCGACACACCCCGGTGCTGCGCTGGTTCGTGCTGGGCGCCGGCATCGGCGTCGGCGGGGCGTGGCTGGCGCTGCTCGCGCTGACGCTCGCCTGAGTGTGGCCGGGTGTTTCGCCGTCAGCGCAGTCTCGATGGGGACCGGTATGACGAGCAGACGCAAAAGCCCCCAAAACCGCAGGTTTTCAGGGGCTTTTGCGTCTGCTCGCGGGGGGCTAACTCAGCCCTGGCCGCTGGACCGCACGCCCAGCAGCACGTCTTCCCAGGCCGGAATCGCCGGTTTGCCGCGGCGGCTGCGCGCCGGTGCCGGCTGTGGTTCGGGTGCCTCGTCCACCACCGGCGGCAACGCCGGTTCGGTGAAGGCGAGCTGGGCCACCGGCGCCAGCGGGCGCAGGGGCCGCTCAAAGTTGGGGTCGATCAGCGCGTTGGCCTCGTCGTCGACGGCGGTGACCGTCCCGCCGTGCGCCCCCGGTGCGTAGCGGAAATGCGCGACGTTGTCCGAGCGGCCGGCCTTCCAGGCCAGCTGCACCGTCCAGCGGCCGTCCTCGTTGCGCCAGGCGTCCCAGGTGGTGCTGTCGGTGGACAGCCCGCGCGCCATCAGCGCGGTGGTGATCACCTCGAGCAGCGTCAACACCGCGGGACCGTCGGCCAGCACCGGATGCGCGGCGGTTGCCAGCTCCGCGGCCCGCGCCCGTTCCAGCAGCACCGGGTGGGCGAACCGCTCGACACGGGCGATGTCGACCCCGGCCGCGGCGGCCACCTGCTCGACCGATGCACCGGCCCGGATCCGGGACTGAATCTCCTTGGGACGCAACATGCTGGGAACCTCAACATCGAGCTGGGTTTGGCCGACCCGGGCCGCGTCGCCGCGCAGCGCCGCACGCAGCCGATCATCGGCCCGGACTTTGAACTTGTCGTCGGGATCCTCGCCCTCGCAGATGATGTATTTGCCATCGACGTCGAGTCCAATGACCTTGAGTTCCCGCATGACAATCTCCTCCGGGGCAGTCAGTGCGGACTCTAGTGCAGGTAGCGGCCATCGCCGCGCTGACACGCGGGGGAGGCGGGCTTACAGCCGTTCGACCACCCAGTCGATGCACTCGGTGAGCGCGCTGACGTCGTCGGGCTCGACGGCCGGGAACATCGCCACCCGCAACTGGTTGCGGCCCAGTTTGCGGTACGGCTCGGTGTCGACGATGTCGTTGGCCCGCAACACCTTGGCCACCGCGGCGGCGTCGACCTCGTCGGCGAAGTCGATCGTGCCCACCACCTGCGAGCGCAGCGCCGGGTCGGTGACGAACGGGGTGGTGTAGGGCCGAGCCTGCGCCCAGGTGTACAACCGCTGCGACGAGTCCGCGGTGCGCTTGACCGCCCAGTCCAGCCCGCCGTTGCCCAGCAACCAGTCGACCTGTTCGGCCAGCAGCGCCAGCGTGGCGATCGCCGGGGTGTTGTAGGTCTGGTTCTTCAGGCTGTTGTCCACCGCGATCGGCAGCGACAGAAAGTCCGGCACCCAGCGGCCGGACGCCGCGATCGCCTCGATCCGGGCCAGCGCGGCCGGGCTGACGATCGCCAGCCACAACCCGCCGTCGCTGGCGAAATTCTTCTGCGGCGCGAAGTAGTAGGCGTCGGTCTCGCTGATGTCGACCGGCAGCCCGCCGGCCCCGGAGGTGGCGTCGATGACGACCAGGGCGTCGCCGGACCCGGCGGGCCGGCGCACCGGCACCGCCACCCCGGTCGACGTCTCGTTGTGGGCCCAGGCGACCACGTCCACGGACGGGTCGGACTGGGGCTCGGGGGCGCTGCCGGGCTCGGCCTTGACGACGATCGGGTCGCCGACGAACGGGTTCTTGGCCACCGCCGAGGCGAACTTCGCGCTGAACTCGCCGTAGGTCAGGTGCAGCGACCGCTGGTCGATCAACCCGAACGCGGCCGCGTCCCAGAACGCGGTCGCCCCGCCGTTGCCCAGGATCACCTCGTAGCCGTCGGGCACCGAGAAGTAGTCGCGCAACCCGCCACGCACCCGGCCGACCAGGTCTTTCACCGGGGCCTGACGGTGCGAGGTGCCGAACAACCCGGCCGCCGTCGTGGTCAGCGCGGCCAGCTGCTCGGGGCGGACCTTCGAGGGTCCGGAACCGAAGCGGCCATCGCGGGGTTTGATCGCGGCGGGAATCGTGAGCTGCTCAGCCATGCCCACCAGCGTAGACAGCGGCCGAGGTCCCCCGGTACGGCGGCCGACCCTCGCGAGGCCGCACCCCAGTGTGAACTAGGTCACAGCCCGACGGCGGAGTGCGCGTAGGCCACAGCGCGCGGTTTGGGTCTAGCCACTTGGTGATACCTGCGGTACCGTTGGACATAACACGTCCGAATGTAAACCTTTACGGGAGGGTTTCGGGATGGCTCAGAAGACAGCACGGACGCGCATGGTGCGACGTTGGCGACGCAACATGGACGTCACCGACGACCAGGCCTACGTGGACATGCTCACCACACTGTCCGAGGGGTCGGTGCGGCGAAACTTCAACCCCTACACCGACATCGACTGGGATTCGCCGGAGTTCGCGGTCACCGAGAACGACCCGCGCTGGATCCTGCCGGCCACCGACCCGCTGGGGCGCCACCCCTGGTACCAGGCCCAGCCGCAGGACCGGCAGATCAAGATCGGCATGTGGCGGCAGGCCAACGTGGCCAAGGTCGGCTTGCACTTCGAGTCCATCCTCATCCGCGGCTTGATGGAGTACGCCTTCTGGACCCCCAACGGGTCGCCGGAGTATCGGTACTGCCTGCACGAGTCGGTTGAAGAGTGCAACCACACCATGATGTTCCAGGAGATGGTCAACCGCATCGGCGCCGACGTGCCCGGCATGCCGCGGCTGCTGAAGTGGCTGTCGCCGCTGATCCCGCTGGTCGCGGGCCCGCTGCCGATCCCGTTCTGGTTCGGCATCCTGGCCGGGGAAGAGCCCATCGACCACACCCAGAAGAACGTGCTGCGCGAGGGCAAGACGCTGCACCCCATCATGGAAAAAGTGATGGCGATTCACGTGGCCGAGGAGGCCCGGCACATCTCGTTCGCCCACGAGTACCTGCACAAGCGGGTGCCGCACCTGTCGCGGCGCAAGCGGTTCTGGCTGTCGCTGTACGTGCCGGTGGTGATGCGGGTGCTGTGCTCGGCCATCATCGTGCCGCCGAAGGCGTTCTGGCGGGAGTTCGAGATTCCCCGCGAGGTCCGCAAAGAGGTGTTCTTCCGCTCGCCCGAAGGCCGGCAGATGCTGCGCGACATGTTCGGCGACGTGCGGATGCTCGCGCACGACACCGGCCTGATGAACCCGTTGGCCAAGCTGATGTGGCGGATCTGCAAGATCAACGGCAGCCCGTCGCGGTACCGCAGCGAGCCGCAGCGCCAGCACCTGGCCGCGGTTCCGGCCGCGTAACGGAGCCCGTTACCCGATGCCGCACGTTATTACGCAGGCGTGCTGTAACGACGCCTCGTGTGTGTTCGCTTGCCCGGTCAACTGCATTCATCCCACGCCCGACGAGCCGGGTTTCGCCACCTCCGAGATGCTCTACATCGACCCGGTGGCCTGTGTGGACTGCGGCGCGTGTGTGCGCGCCTGCCCGGTGGAAGCGATCGCACCCGATACCCGGCTGGCGCCCAAGCAGCAACCGTTCATCGCGATCAACGCCGCGCACTACCCGGACCGGCCGGCCGGCGTGAAGCTGCCGCCGACGTCGAAGCTGGCGCCGGTGCTGCCGGCCGCCGAGATCCGCCACGGCCGCTACCCGCTGACCGTGGCGATCGTTGGGTCCGGCCCGGCGGCGATGTATGCCGCCGACGAGCTGCTGACCCAGCCCGGCGTGCTGGTCAACATGTTCGAGAAACTGCCCACCCCGTACGGCCTGGTGCGGGCCGGGGTGGCGCCCGACCATCAGCGCACCAAACTGGTCACCCGGTTGTTCGACAAGGTCGCGGCGCACCGGCGGTTCAACTTCTTCCTCAACGTCGAGGTGGGCAACCACCTTAGCCACGCCGACCTGCTGGCCCACCACCACGCCGTGCTGTACGCGTCGGGGGCGCCCAACGACCGCCGGCTGCGGATCGACGGGATGGAGCTGCCCGGCACCGGCACCGCCACCGAACTGGTCGCCTGGATCAACGGGCATCCGGAGTTCACCGACCTGCCCGTCGACCTCAGCGGGGAGCGGGTGGTGATCGTCGGCAACGGCAACGTCGCGTTCGACGTGGCCCGCGTCCTGACCGCCGACCCCGACGAACTGGCCCGCACCGACATCTCCGATAACGCGCTGGCCGCGCTGCGGGACTCCCGGGTGCAGGAGGTGGTGATCGTCGCCCGCCGCGGGCCGGCCGCCTCGGCGTTCACCCTGCCCGAACTCATCGGGCTGACCCAGACCGCCGAGGTGGTGCTCGACGCCGCCGACCACGACCGGGTCCGGCGTGACCTGGCGACGACCGACAGCGCCCTGACCCGGCGCAAGCTGGAGATTTTGAGCAAACTCGGCGACGCGTCGGCCCCGATCACCCGGCCGCGTATCCGGCTGGCCTACGAGTTGACCCCCAAACGGGTGATCGGGCCGCAGCGGGTGACGGCGATGGAGTTCACTCGCACCGGCACCGACGCGGTGGAAACACTGCCGGCCGGTTTGGTGCTCACCTCGATTGGCTACCACGGCAAAGCGATTGCCGATCTGCCGTTCGATGACGACGCCGGGGTGGTGCCCAACGACGCCGGCCGGGTCGTCGACCCGGCGTCCGGGCAGCCGGTGCCCGGCGCCTACGTGTCGGGGTGGATCAAGCGCGGCCCGACCGGCTTCATTGGCACCAACAAATCCGACTCGCTGCAAACCGTGCACACCCTGGTCGCCGACTACAACGCCGGCCGGTTGGGGGAGCTGGCCGGGGGGCCGCGGGCGATCGCCCGATTGGTGCACGCCCGTCAGCCCGAGGTCATCGACGCCGCCGGATGGAAGGCGATCGACGCCGCCGAGATCGCCCGCGGCGCCGCCGACGGTCGTCCCCGCGACAAGTTCGTCGATATCCGGGACATGTTGGCCGCCGCGGCCAGCGCACCCCCGGAGCCGCTGCACCGGCGGCTGCTCAACCTCGTGCAACGTTAGGGCGGCGTTATCCCATCGCCGCCTGGATCTCCTCGACGCTGACTTCGCGCACCGGCTGCCCCAGCGACCAGCGGTGGCCAAACGGGTCGGCGACCACCCCGTAGCGGTCACCCCAAAACTGGTCTTCCAGCGCGGCCACCACGGTAGCGCCGGCGTCGACGGCGCGCTGGAATTTGGCGTCGACGTCGGTGACGGTCAAATGGATGGTGACCGGGGTTCCGCCCAGCGATTTCGGTGTCATCGACTTGCCGGCGCAGGTCTCCGGGAAGTCGTCGTTGAGCATCACCGTGGAGCCGTTGATCTGCAGTGCGGCGTGGACGAGCCGGCCGTCCGGGCCGGGCACCCGGCCCAGCTCGACGGCGTCAAACGCCTTGACGTAGAAGTCGATTGCCGCGGCGGCGTCGTCGACGACCAGGTGCGGGGACAGGGCGGGTTGAACGGTGATGGCCATGGCGGTTGCTCCCTAGCGTGGTTGGGGTGTCAACCGTACTGACCCACGCCGACACCGAAACTCATCGCGAGCCGGGGATCCGCCCGCATCGCGAGCGTGAAGTCAGGTTCACGCTCGGCGTTCGAGAGTGAACCTAACTTCACGCTCGGCGGGCTGGCCGCCAGCGGGCCGGCCGCCGGCCGCGCACTATCCGCGGTGCACCTGGTCCCAGCCGTCGACGGACTCCGGGCTGCGCGGCGCGGGCCCGACATACACCGCCGACGGGCGCACCAGCTTGCCCAGCCGCTTTTGCTCCAGGATGTGGGCACACCAGCCGGCGGTGCGCCCACAGGTGAACATCGCCGGCATCATCTTGGCCGGCACCCGGGCGAAGTCCAGGATCACCGCCGCCCAGAACTCGACATTGGTCTCGATGGCCCGGTCCGGGCGCCGCTCCCGCAGCTCGGCCAGCGCGGCCTGCTCCAGCGCGGCGGCCACCTCGTAGCGCGGCGCCGCCAGCCGCTGCGCGGTGGCCCGCAGCACCCGGGCGCGCGGGTCCTCGGCGCGGTAGACCCGATGCCCGAAACCCATCAACTTCTCGCCGCGGTCCAGGATGCCCTTGACCACCGCTCGGGCGTCGCCGCTGCGTTCGGCGTCCTCGAGCATCGGGATCACCCGGGCCGGCGCGCCGCCGTGCAGCGGGCCGCTCATCGCGCCGATCGCGCCGGACAGCGACGCCGCCACGTCGGCGCCGGTCGACGCGATCACCCGGGCGGTGAACGTCGACGCGTTCATCCCGTGCTCGGCGGCGGTGACCCAGTACGCGTCGATGGCCTCCACGTGCCGGGGATCCGGCTCGCCCTGCCAGCGGGTCATGAATCGTGCGGTGATGGTGGGGCATTCGTCGATCAGCCGCTGCGGGATGGCGGGCTGGTAGATCCCGCGGGCGGACTGGGCGACATAGGACAACGCCATCACCGAGGCGCGCGCCAGCTGGTCGCGGGCGGTGGTGTCGTCGATGTCCAGGATGGGCGCATACCCCCAGATGGGGGCCAGCATGGCCAGCCCGGCCTGCACGTCGACCCGCACGTCGCCGGTGTGAATCGGCAGCGGGAACGGCTCGGCCGGCGGCAACCCGTGGCCGAAGCGGCCGTCGACCAGCAGCGCCCACGCGTCGCCGAACGTGACCCGCCGACTCACCAGGTCTTCGATGTCGACACCGCGGTAGCGCAGCGCGCCGCCGTCCTTGTCCGGTTCGGCGATCTCGGTGGTGAACGCCACCACGCCGTCCAGGCCGGCGACAAAATTCTCCGGGACCACAGTCATACGGCGATTCTCGCATTCCGCGCCCGGCGGCGTGCTACCGGTCGGTAACTGAATCCGGGGGCGGCGGGCGGTAGCGTTACCCAGTGGCCGCCGACGACGATGCAGCGCGCAGCGATGCTGTGGGGGCACCGCCCGCGCGGTGGACCGATCCCGACAACGAGCACCTGGCGGCGATGCGAGTGGAATACGTCTCGGAGAAAGACAACAGCGGCGACCTCGACGAACACTGGCTCGACGAGGGCTGGCATGTCCTGCTGCGCAGGTGGATCGGCGACGCCGAACGGGCCGGCCTGGCCGAACCCAACGCGATGGTGCTGGCCACCGTGGAGGCCGGACACCCGGTCAGCCGATCGGTGCTGTGCAAAAGCCTCGACGAGACCGGCATCACGTTTTTCACCAACTATGACTCGGCCAAGGGGGCCGACCTGGCCGCCACCCCGTACGCGTCGGCGACGTTCCCCTGGTATCAGCTGGGCCGCCAGTTCCACATCCGCGGCCCGGTGACCAAGGTCAGCGCGCAGGACACCGCGACCTACTGGGCCAAACGCCCGCGCGGCTCCCAACTGGGTGCCTGGGCGTCGCACCAATCGCGGCCGATCGCCTCCCGGGCGGCGCTGCTGCGCCAACTCGACGAGGTGACCGCGCGCTTCGCCGACCAGCCCGCCGTCCCGGTGCCCCCCAACTGGGGCGGCTACCGCATCGCCCCCGAGGTGGTCGAATTCTGGCAGGGCCGGGAGAACCGGCTGCACAACCGGATTCGGCTCAGCGGGGGTCGCGTCGAACGTTTACAGCCCTAGTGGGGCTGTTCGCCGACACCACGCCGCTGCGCAGCCCCGACTTCCGCCGGCTGTGGGTGGCCGGAATCCCCACCGTCATCGGGGCGAACCTGACCGTGTTCGCGGTCCCGGTCCAGATCTACGCGCTGACCGAGAACTCGGCGTATGTCGGGCTGTCCGGCGTCTTCGCGGTGGTGCCGCTGATCGCGTTCGGTCTGCTGGGCGGCGCCTGGGCCGACGCCATGGACCGGCGCACGCTGCTGATCCTCGCTTCGTGCGGTCTGGCGGTGGCCTCGGGGCTGCTGTGGGTGCAGGCCGCGGCGTCGGTGCACAACGTCTGGGTGGTGCTGTGCCTGCTGGCGGTGCAGCAGGGCTGCTATGCGGTGAACGCGCCCGCCCGGTCCGCGGCGATCCCGCGGATGCTGGCCGGTGGTGAGCTGCCGGCCGCCAACTCGCTGAACATGACGGTGACGCAGTTCGGTGCGATCGTGGGTCCGCTGCTGGCCGGGCTGCTGCTGAACTGGGTGGACCTGTCCACCCTGTATCTGATCGACACCGCGACCTGCCTGCTGCCGATCTGGGCGACCTGGCGGCTGACGCCGATGCCGGTCAGCGCCGACACCACCGCGGCCCGCTGGGGCTGGGCGGCGGTGGCCGACGGGTTCCGGTACCTGGCCGGCAACCAGGTGGTGTTGATGTCGTTCGTGGTGGACCTGATCGCGATGATCCTGGGCATGCCGCGGGCGCTGTTCCCGCAGATCGCCCACGAGAGCTTCGGCGGCCCGGTCGACGGCGGCACCACCATGGCGTTGCTGGCCGCGGCGATGTCGGTCGGTGCGGTGGCCGGCGGGGTGTGCTCGGGATGGCTGCCGCGGATCCGCCGCCAGGGGCTGGCGATCGTCGTCGCGATCGTGGTGTGGGGGGCGGCCATGGTGGGGTTCGGGCTGGCCGCCGGGCACGGACACGGCCGGGTCGGCCCGGCGCTGTGGGCGGCGCTGGGG
>NZ_MLQM01000091.1:0-20569 GCF_001854525.1 Mycobacterium talmoniae | reverse complement strand
GTATAAGAGACAGCCCCGACGGACTTTGTGTCCGCGGCGGCCCCACCCGACCGCAAACGCAAGATGCTGTTCGGCGCGGCCGCACTGGCCGTCCTCGCGGTGATCGGTCTGATCGTGTACCTGGTGGCGCGACCGTCGCACCCGTCGGGATCGTCGTCGGCGTCCGGGCAAAGCGTGCTGCCGTTCGAGGGCCTCAACTACCGGCTGTCCCCGGGCGGGGTGGCGTTGGACACCGAAGGCAACGTGTACATCACCAGTCAGGGCATGTACGGCCGGGTGGTGAAGTTGGCCCCCGGCTCCAACCAGCCGGCGACGTTGCCGTTCACCGGTCTGTACCAGCCGCAGGGGTTGGCGGTGGATGGTTCCGGCGCCGTCTACGTCAGCGACTTCAACAACCGGGTGGTGAAGCTGGGGTCCGGCTCGAACACCCAAACCGACCTGCCGTTTAACGGTCTCAACTACCCCGAGGGGGTGGCGGTGGACACCAACGGGAACGTCTACGTCGCCGACCGGGGCAATGACCGGGTGGTCAAGCTGGACGTGGGGTCCAACACCCAGACCGACCTGCCGTTCAACGGCCTGAACAACCCCGACGGGGTGGCGGTGGGCGACGACGGCAGCGTGTACGTCGCCGACACCGACAACAACCGGGTGCTGAAATTGCCGCCCGGGTCGACCACCCAGACCGAGTTGCCGTTCACCGGCCTGTCGGTGCCCTGGGGGGTGGGGGTGGACGACAAAAACAACGTCTACGTCACCGAACACGACAGCAGCCAGGTGGTGAAGCTGGCGGCCGGGGCCAACAACTCGACCGTGCTGCCGTTCACCGGGCTTAACACCCCGCTGGACGTGGTGGTGGACAAGGACGGAAACGTGTATGTCGCCGACCGCGGTAACGATCGGGTGGTGAAACTGGCGCCCAGCTGATGTGCCGCGCCGCCGTGGCGTATTGAGGAAGTAGCGGATTAGCTGGATCGGGTGGCAGGCGAAGGGAGCGTCGACGGTGAGCGACACCGGGCGAGGGTCGCGGGTCGGGTCGCAGTTCGGGCCGTATCGGCTGCTGCGGCTGCTGGGTCGCGGCGGCATGGGTGAGGTCTATGAGGCCGAGGACACCCGCAAGGGCCGGGTGGTGGCGTTGAAGCTGATCTCCGAGCAGTTCTCGGGGAATCCGGTGTTTCGGGCGCGGATGCAGCGGGAGGCCGACGCGGCGGGGCGGTTGACCGAACCGCATGTGGTGCCGATCCACGATTACGGCGAGATCGGTGGGCTGCTGTATCTGGATATGCGGCTGATCGACGGCACCGATCTGTCGACGCTGTTGAAGCGGTACGGGCCGTTGAGCCCGCCGCGGGCGGTGGCCATCGTGCGTCAGATCGCCTCCGCGTTGGATGCCGCGCACGCCGCCGGGGTGACCCATCGCGATGTGAAGCCGGAAAACATCCTGATCACCGGGGACGATTTCGCCTACCTGGTGGATTTCGGCATCGCCCGCGCCAAGGCGGACCCGGGGTTGACCCAGACCGGGATGGCGATGGGGACCTACAACTACATGGCCCCCGAGCGGTTCACCAGCGACGAGATCACCCCGAGCGCCGATATCTATTCGCTGGCCTGCGTGCTGTGCGAGTGTCTGACCGGGTCGCCGCCGTATCGCGCCGAAACCATCGAACGGATGATCGGTGCGCATTTGACGGCGCCCGCGCCGCAGCCCAGCCAGCTGCGTCCCGGCCGGGTGCCGCCGGCGTTGGATGCGGTGATCGCCCGGGGCATGGCGAAAAAGCCGCCCGAGCGCTACCGCAGCGCCGGTGAGTTGGCCGCCGCCGCCCACGACGCGCTCGACGCCCCCGAACAGAACCAGGCCGCCACCATTTTGCGGCAAGGCGAGGACGCCACCCTGCGGGCGCCCGCCATCGACCCGGGCGCGGTCGGGGCGTTCACATCGTCGGGCGAGCGGATCGCTTCGCCGGCGGCGTCGCCGAGCGACGCGACCCGGGTGCGCCCGGTGACGCCCCCGGGCGAGGCGCCCAGTTGGCGCAGCCAGCCCCAGGCGCCGCCGGCGCGGCAACCCGCCGTGCCGCCGTCGTTCGCCCGGGGCCCCGAGCCCGAGCAGCGGCGACGCAAGATGCTGCTGGGCGCCGGTGCGCTGCTGCTGGCCGTGGTGGTGGCGGTGTTCGCGTTCCTGCTGACCCGGCACCCGTCGGGCTCGTCGTCGGCGTCCGGGCAGAGCGTGATGCCGTTCGAGGGCCTCAACTTCCACCTGTCCCCGGCGGCGGTCGCCCTGGACAACGAGGGCAACGTGTATGCCGCCAGCATGGGCATGTACGGCCGGGTGGTGAAGTTGGCCGCCGGCTCCGACAACCCGACGGTGCTGCCGTTCACCGGTCTGTACCAGCCGCAGGGGCTGGCGGTGGACAGCGCCGGCGCGGTGTACGTCAGCGACTTCAACAACCGGGTGGTGAAGTTGGCGTCCGGCTCGAATAACCAGATGGTGCTGCCGTTTAACGGCCTGAACTACCCCGAGGGGGTGGCGGTCGACGCCGAGGGGAACGTGTACGTCGCCGACCGGGGCAACGACCGGGTGGTGAAGTTGGCGGCCGGGTCCAACACCCAGTCCGACCTGCCGTTCAACGGCCTGAACAACCCCGACGGGGTGACGGTGGGCGATGACGGCAGCGTGTACGTCGCCGACACCGACAACAACCGGGTGCTGAAATTGCCGGCCGGATCGACCACCCAGGCCGAGCTGCCGTTCACCAATCTCTCGGTGCCGTGGGGGGTGGGGGTGGACAACAAGGGCAACGTGTATGTCACCGAACACGACAACAGTCAGGTGCTGAAGTTGGCGGCGGGCGCGAACAGCTCGACGGTGCTGCCGTTCACCGGCCTCAACACCCCGTTAGATGTGGTGGCGGACAACGACGGAAACGTCTACGTGGCCGACCGCGGCAACAACCGGGTGGTGAAACTGGCGTCGTAACCCCGGTCAGCGCCGGCGGTTCGCCAGCAGGTGGGTGGCCACCACCGCGACCACGTTGATCACCGCCACCACAATGATCAACGTCAACGCCGCACCCCAGACCCGCAGGAACCCGGCGTGTTCGGGGTTGGACAGTTCGGTGTAGATCAACAGCGGCAGCGAGGCCATGTTGCCGTCGAAGATATCGAAGTTGATCGATCGGCTGTAGCCGACCAGCACCAGCACCGGCGCGGTTTCACCGATGATGCGGGCCAGCGACAACAAGACACCGGACAAGATGCCCGGCAACGCGACCGGGATGACGATCCGCACGATCGTTTTCCACTTCGGTACCCCCAACGCGAAGCTGGCTTCCCGCAATTCGTCGGGCACCAATCGCAGCATCTCCTCGGTGGCGCGCACCACGATCGGCAGCATCAGCAACACCAGCGCCAGCGACACCGCGAACGCGCTCTGCTCAAAGCCCAGGGTGGCGATCCACAGGCTGAAGATGAACAGCGAGGCCACGATCGAGGGCACCCCGGCGAGCACGTCGACCATGAACGTGGTGACCCGCGCCAACCGCGACGATCCGTACTCCGCCAAGAACACCGCGGTCATCAACCCCAGCGGCACCGCCAGCACGGCGGCCACCCCGGCCTGCACCAGCGTCCCGTACAGCGCGTGATACACCCCGCCGGCGAACTGTTCGGGCAGCACCCCGCGCAGCGAATGGGTCCACCACCCCGACCGGGTCACCGCGTACCAGCCGCGGGCGATGACCACCCACAGCAGCCAGACCAGCGGGATCAGCGCGGTCACGAACGACGCGAAAAAGAACGTGGTCGCGACGTTGTCCTTGATCCGCCGGCCCAGGCTCAGCGGCACGAACACCGCCTCTTTCACCGGCTGGCTGAGCGCACCGACGCTGGTGCTCATCCGTTGACCTTCCCGCCGGCGATCAGGCGACCGATCGCGTTGACGACGAAGGTCAGCACGAACAGCACAAACCCCGCGGAAATGTAGGCGCCGGTCGGCAACGGTTCGCTGAATTCGGTGGCCGCCGAAGCGATCTTGGACGCGAACGTGTACCCGCCGTCGAACAGCGACCAGTTCCCGGGGCGGGCGGCGGCGCGCAAGATGATCAGCACCGCCACGGTTTCGCCCAGCGCGCGGCCCAATCCCAGCATCGACGCCGCGATCACCCCGCTGCGCCCGAACGGCAGCACGGTCATCCGCACCACCTCCCATTTGGTGGCGCCCAACGCCTGCGCCGCCTCGATGTGGGGGATCGGGGTCTGCCGGAACACTTCTCGCGACACCGAGGTGACGATCGGCAGCACCATCACGGCCAGCACGATGCCGGCGGTGAAGATGTTGCCGCCGCCGGCCAACGACACGTTGCCCTGCTTGAACAAAAACACCGCCCCCAGGTGGCGGTTCAACGCCGTGGCGATCGGCTCGAGCTTGGGCGCCACCACGAAGATTCCCCACAACCCGAAGATGATCGACGGCACCGCGGCCAGCAGGTCCACCATGGCGCCGAACGGCCGCGACAGCCGGGCCGGCGCGTACTGGGTGAGGAACACCGCGATGCCGATCGCCACCGGCACGGCCAGGATCAGCGCCCACACCGAACTCAGCACCGTGACCATCAGCAGGTCGCGGATCCCGAACGACAACTTGTCGGGGTCGCTGGTGTTGAAGTCGGCGCTGGTGAAGAAATTCGCGTGGTTGACGCGCAGCGCCGGAATCGCCTGCACCAGAAGGAACACCGCGATCAGCGCGATGGACAGGACGATCGTCAACCCGGCGGCGACCGCGACGGCCTTGAACAGCCGGTCGCCGCGCCGCGCCGCGCCCGGGTTGGGCGCAGGCAGCACAGCGGTTCTGCGGTTCGGATCAGGCTCCTGGGACGTCAAGCTCACGCGATGGCGTTGACCGCGGTGGACAGCCTCGACTTGAACGCGTCGGGAATCGGGATGTACCCGTTGTCCGCCAAACCGTTCTGGCCCTCACCGATGGCGGCCTGCAGGAACGCCTTGACCGCCTTGCCGACCTCGGCGTCGGGGTACTTCGAGCAGACCACCTCATAGGTGGCCAGCACGATCGGGTAGGCACCCGCCTGCGTCGGCTTGTAGAACGACATGGTGTCCAGCACCAGGTCGTTGCCCTGGCCCTTGATCGTCGCGCCCGAAATCGTCTTGCCCACCGAGTCGGTGCTGATCGCGACCGGGTCCGGGCCCGCCGAGGTGACGACCTTGGCCATGTTCAGGTGGTGCCCCTGGGCGAACGACCACTCGTTGTAGGTGATCGACCCTTCGGTGGAGGTGATCGCCGCCGAGGTGCCGTCGTTGCCCTTGGCGCCCTCGCCGACACCGCCGTTGAAGGTTTTGCCGGTGCCTTTGCCCCAGGCGCCGTCGGAGGCGGCGTCGAGGTATTCCTGGAAGTTGTCGGTGGTGCCCGATTCGTCGCTACGGAACACCACGTGGATCGGCTCCGCAGGCAGCGTGGCGCCGCTGTTGAGGTTCTTGATCGCCTCGTCGTCCCAGCTGGTGATGGCGCCGTTGAAGATCTTGGCGGCGGTCGGCCCGTCCAGCACCAGCGAGTCGACGCCCTTGACGTTGTAGGTGATGGCGATCGGCCCGAACACCGTCGGCAGGTTCCACGCCGGCGAGCCGCAGCGCTCCTGCGCCTTGGTGTACTCCTCGGGGCTCAGCGGCACATCCGAGCCACCGAAATCGGTTTGCTTGCCCAGGAATTCGGTGACCCCGGCGCCGGACCCGTTCGGGGTGTAGTTCAGGTTCTGGTCCGGGCAGGCCTGCTGGAACGCCTTGACGAAGCGGTCCATCGCGTTCTTCTGCGCGGTGGAGCCGCTGGCCTTGATGGTCTTCTTGCCGCCGCAGGTGACGTTCGACGCGGCCGAACCCGGTGTCGCGGCCCCCTCATTGCCGCCCTGGCTGGCGCTGTTGTTGTCACTACCGCATCCCGACAACACCAGTGCACCGGTGGCCAGGACGCCCAGTGCTGCGCCAAGTCGGTTGACCTTCACATCGGCTCCTTCGAACGGTTGGGGGCTGGCGTGTCAGAACACTACTATCCGGCCGCCGGGCCCGTCGAGGAAACCGGTCAGTCCAGCTGGTAGCGGATCAGCCGTGAGCTGTTAGCTACGACGGCCACCGACGACGCGTTGTGCAGGATCGCCGCGAGCACCGGGGACAGCGCGCCACCGGCGCCGATCAGCAGCCCGGCCGCGTTGACCGCGATGGACATGCCGTAGTTCTGCCGGATCACGTCGACCGCGCGCGCGCCCAGGTCCCGCACGTCGAGCAGGCGGTTCAGGTCGTCGTTGGCCAACGCGACGTCGGCGGTCTCCACCGCCACGTCGGTGCCGGCCAACCCCATGGCGATGCCGATGTCGGCGGCCGCCAGCGCCGGCGCGTCGTTGACCCCGTCGCCGACCATCCCGACGACGTAGCCGTCCTCCTGCAGCGCGCGCACCACCTCGAGTTTGTCCTCGGGCAGCACCTCGGCGCGCCACTCCTCGATGCCGAGTTCACCCGCCACCGCCTCGGCGGTCTCCGGGTGGTCGCCGGTGAGCATGACGATCCGACGAATCCCGTTGCTGCGCAGCTTCGTCAGCACCTCGGCCGCCTCGGGCCGGACCTCGTCGCGCAGGCTGATCACCCCGACCAGGGTGCCGTCCACCGCCAGCAGCAGCGGGGTCTCGGCCTGGCGGCGCAGCTTGTCCACCCACCGCGCCGCGTCGGGGGACACCGTCACGTTCTCGCTTTCCAGCAGCGACGGGCTGCCCAACAGCAGGGTGCGCCCGTCGGCCCAGGTGCGCATGCCCAGGCCCACCAGCACCTCGCATTCCTCATGCGGCGGAATGGTGATGTGGCGTTCCTCGGTGGATCGGATCACCGCCTCGGCCAGCGGGTGCCGCGAGTGGATCTCCGAGCTGGCGGCGTAGGCCAGCACCTGTTCGGGCTGCCAATCCTTGTGCATTGCAATGATGTTCGTCACCACCGGGCGCCCGACGGTCAGGGTGCCGGTCTTGTCGAACACGATCGCGTCCACCCGGCCGGCCTGCTCCAGGTGGGAGCCGCCCTTGATCAGGATGCCGCGCCGGGCGCCGTTGCCGATCGCGGCGCTGATCGAGGTCGGGGTGGCCAACCCGACCGCGCACGGGCAGGCGATCAGCAGCATCGTCATGGCCCGCCGCACGTCGCCGGTCAGCGCCAGGGTGATCGCCGACAGGATGAACGAGGCGGGCACGAAGCGGCGGGAGAAGTTCTCCCCGACGGTTTGGATCGGCGCCCGATCGTGCTGGGCCTCTTCCACCCGGCTGATGATGCGGCCGATCACGGTCTGGCTGCCCACCGCGGTGGCCCGCACCACCAGCCGGCCGCGGACCACCACCGACCCGGCATGCACCCGGTTTCCGGTGATGACGCTGACCGGCAGGGTTTCCCCGGTGATCGCGGACTGGTCGACGATCGCCTCGCCGTCGACCACCTCGCCGTCGACCGGGATCGCGACGTGATCGTGCACCACGACCTGGTCACCGATCTGCACGGTCTCGATCGGCACCTGCACCTCGGTGCCGTCGGCCAGCCGCACCCAGGCGGTGTCCTGGCTGCCGCGCAGCAGGTCGGAGATGGCGCGCCGGGTCCGTCGCAGCGTCAGATCCTGCAGGTACTCGCCGATATTGAGCAGCCACAGCACGGTGAGCGCCACCACGTTCTCCCGCAGCACCAGGCTGGCCAGGGTCGCCGCGGTGACCAGCGCGTCGGTGCCGGCGCGACCGGAGCGGATCGACCGCAGCGCGCCGCGCAGGAACGGGTAGCCCATGAACACCGTCGCCCCGGTGGCGACCAGTTGGCCGGTCGGCCCCAGCAGCGGCGGCCGTTTGAAGACGTAGCGGCGCACCCCGAGCAGGGTCAGCGCCGCCCCGCCGATCACCATCCGCAACACATCGGTGTTGCGGATGTCCGCCGAGCGCGGGGTGCGGGCCGGGATCAGCTCGGCCGCCACCTCGGCGGCCGCGCCGATCGCTGCCAGCACCGCCGCCGTATCGCAGCGTTTCGGCGAATACCACACCACCACCGACCCGGTGTGCGGGTAGGCGTGCACCGTGCGCACCCCATGCTCGCGGTCGACGCTTTCCTCCACCGCGACGGCGCGCCGCGAGTTGCCGCGGACCCACGGCACATGCACCCGCATCCGTCCGGCCGCGTCGGATATGACGGTGAGGTCAGGGTCGATGGTCACCGGCGCCGCGATCAGTGGTCGTGGTTGTGGTCGACGGCGGCGGCCGGCGGCGGGGACTCCTCCCCGATGCGTTCCCGGGCCTCGGCGACGACGTCGGCGATCTTGAGCCGGGTGGATTCGGCGGCTTCCTCGGCGCGCCGGGTTCCACGCAGCCCCCACTCGGTGGCCTTGACCGCCGTCTCGTGCAGCGGGGCCTTATCGACCGCCTTGCGCAGCAGCTCGTAGGCGCTCACGCCGACCAGCCCGGTGACGACCGTGCTGGCCGCCTTTGCGAATAGCGCGTATGCCATTCGGACACCCTTCCTCTCAGGTCACTGACCGCCGACGCTAACATACAAATATTGCGATATCAATATGTGTTCGCCGGGCCGGCGGGCAGTCTGAAAGGTACCCCGGCCTCGACGCGGGGGCGTGGTGTCGTGGTGTCGGCGAGCGCTGGCGACGCGCGAGCAAATTTCACAAGTTACTTTGTAGTAATTCGTGCCGCGTGCTACCTTGGCCGGGCCCGCCCGTTGAGCACCCAGCGGGTTTGCCGCCGCCAGGCTTCGGCGGCAACCGGCCACCGTGCTAGTCCACCCGGGTGTGGCGAATTCGCCCCTGCGGTGCGGCATTTGCAGAGCGGCGATGGCCGGTTCCGGGTTTCCGTGTGATTTGCTGCGAGGGCTCTGCTGCATGCCTGTTCCGATATTGCCCACCGACTCGATGTTCCTCTACGCCGAGGCGCCGCACCGGCCGATCAACGTCGGCGCGCTCGGCTTGTTGAGTCCGCCCGACGGCGGCGACCAGCGCGACGTGCGGGAGCTGTTTGCCGACGCGCTGACCCGCGGCCAGGCGGCGCCGCTGTGGCGTCGGCGTCCGCACCGCTCGGTCACCTCGCTGGGGCAATGGTGCTGGCGCACCGACGCCGACATTGACCTGGACTACCACGTGCCGGTGAGCTGTTTGCCGCGGCCCGCCGGCCTGGCCGAGTTATGGGAGCTGGTGTCCGGGCTGCACGGCACGCCGCTGGACCGTGCCCGGCCGTTATGGCAATGCCACCTGATCGAGGGGCTCGCCGACGGCCGCTACGCGGTGTACGTCAAGATCCACCACGCGTTCGCCGACGGGGCCTCGGCGATGCGGCTGCTGCGGCGGACGGTGAGCGCCGACCCGGACCAGCGCGGGATGCCCGCCCCGTGGGAGATCGCCGACCACGATCCCGCCGGGGGAGTCCGCCCGCTCGACGTGGTCCGGGGCATGGTCGGCGCGGTCGAAGAACTGCTCGGCGTGGCGCCGGCCCTTGCCGACACTGCGTGGCGGGCGGTGCGCCGCCGGGGCGGCCCGCTGACTTTGGCCGCGCCCCATACCCCGTTCAACGTGCCGATCAGCGGCGCCCGGTCGGTCGCCGGGTGCAGCTTTCCCCTCGACCGGTTGCGGCTCGTCGCCAAGCACACCGACGCCACCCTCAACGACGTGGTGTTGACGATGTGCGCCGGGGCGCTGCGCCGGTATCTCATTGGCCGCGATGCGCTCCCGGCCGCGCCGCTGATCGCGATGGTGCCGGTGTCGCTGCGCGGCGATGAGCCCCTCGACGCGACCGCCGTGGTGCCCGGCAACAAGGTGGGGACGCTGATGTGCTCGTTGGGTACGCACCTGGACGATCCGGCCGAGCGGCTGGCGGCGGTCCAGGCCAGCATGCGGGAGGGGAAGGCGGCCCTGGCCGGCCGCAGCCAGCTGCAGGTGCTGGCGATGAGCGCGCTGGGCGCCGCCCCGGTCGCGCTGGCCATGGCGTTGGGTCGCCCATTCGGGCCGCTGCGGCCACCAAACGTGATGATTTCCAATGTTCCCGGTCCGACCGGGCCGCTGTATTGGAACGGCGCCCGCTTCGAGGCGCTGTACCCGGTGTCGGTGCCGGTGGACGCCCAGACGCTCAACATCACTTGCACCAGCATCAATGACCAGATCGCCTTCGGCCTGACCGGATGTCGCCGCGCCGTTCCGGCGATCGGGATGCTCGCCGAGTTCCTCGGTCGCGAACTCGATCTGCTGGACGCCTTCCACCGGATCTCCCGTGAGCGCCGGCCCGGTCGACGCCGCCGTCCGCGGCCGCGTCGGTCCGGGGCAGCGCGCAACGACGTTAAACGCGATCGGTGAGCGTGCGGGTGACCTTCTCGGTCTCGATGCGGCGGGGCAGTGCGTCCGGGTCGGGATGGGCGACCTGCACCAGCGACGCGCCGGCCGCCAGCGGAGCCAGCAGCGCGTCAATCAGCTCCTCGGCGGTGGTCCACGGCGCCGTGGACAGCACTCGGTCGGCCGATGTCAGGCCGCGGTCGGCCGCGGACTTTTCGGCCGCGGCCAGCACCTGGTCGACCGATCGGCCAGCCAGCGCGGGGCCGGGCTGGCGCTCGGCGTCGATCTGGTCGCCGTGCACCCGCACCGCGGTCGCGTAGTCGGTGACGCCGACCGGCAGGTCCGGCGCCGGCCGCCCGAAGGGATCCAGTGACAGCACCGCCACCTCGCCGCCGATCCCGACCGCGGCGTCGGCGTCGGCCAGCCGGGCCGCGGTGCACAACGCGACCTCGGCGGGGCCGTCGAGCACCGCCTCGGCGCCGATCCACCACACCCCGAACAGCACGGCCGCGGTCTGCCAATGGGCGGGCAGCAACACCGCCACCCGGCTGGCCGGGCCGGCGCCCAACTCGTCGCGCAGCAGGTTGCCGGTTTTGGCGGCCCAGTTCGCCAAGGTGGCCGCGGACAACTCGATACGTTCACCGCTGGCATCGTCGTAGTAGGTGATGCGCGGGCCGACGGGATCGGCGCGCAACATCGGATCGAGCACCGCTGCACTGAGGTTGGTCACGCGGCCAGGTTAGTCCGGGCGTCGCGTCCCCCGGGCCGTCGAGTCTGCGGTGGGCCGTCGAGTCTGCGGTGGGTGCGTCGAGTCTGCGGTGGGTGCGTCGAGTCTGCGGTGGGTGCGTCGAGTCTGCGGTGAGGGCATCGAGCCTGCGCTGAGGGCATCGAGTCTGCGGTGAGGCCGTGTTTTCGCGCCGATACCCGGCCTGAGCGCAGGCTCGACGCCGTGGACGCAGGCTCGGTGCCCTGAGCGCAGGCTCGACGCACCCACCGCAGACTCGACGCCGTGAGCGCAGGCTCGATGCCGTGGACGCAGGCTCGACGCCCTCAGCGCAGGCTCGATGCCGTGAGCGCAGGCTCGGCGCCCACCACGCAGGCGCGGCAACACAACCGGCGCCTCGCGATATGCCGGCGGCCCCCATGCCGCCACACCGATCGGGTCAGTCCACGCACTGCGGGTCGTCGGAGCCCGCGGTGATGATCGGCGACGGCGGGGGAGCGGTGGTCTGGGTCGACCCGCCCTCTGCGGCGTTGCCCAACGCGGTCGCGTCGCCGGTGCCCAACCCGGATCCGGGCCCGGTGTAGTCGTTGGCCAGCACCACCCGCACCGACCCCGGGTGCACCGCCGCGCTGGCCACCACGGGCAGCCCGCCGAGCTCCTTGGCCACCGCTTTGGCGCCCAAATCGTCGGCGTTGTCGGCCTGGACCTGGCTGCCGGTCACGTGGCCGGAGTCGTTGTTGCCCACGGTGCCGGCACTAAACCCTTTGGCCGTCAACACGTTTGATACCGCGGCGGCCAGCCCGTTGATGTCGGTGTCGTTGAGCACGCTGGCGGTGGTCTTCTCCGGCGCGTAGGCCAGCTCCTCGGTCTTGCCCTGGTCCTGGTCGTGCAGCAGCCCGCCCACCCAGGTGCGGACCTGGTCCGGGTCGACCCGCACCACGCTTTGCATGCCGTCGTCGCTCCAGCCGGACTCCTCGAGCACCGGGATGGTGGCGAACGCGACCTGCCCGGCGGCCAGTTGCTGCAGCTTCGAGATGAAATCCATCACGTCCCACCCCGAGGACAACACCACCGACCGCTGCACGGCCTGCTGCAGCCGCTGCATGGTCACCGGGCTGGACAGCGTCTTGCCGGAGATGACCTTGTGGGCCAGCGAGGCCATCACCGTCTGCTGGCGGTGCACCCGGTCCAGGTCGCCGTGCGGCAGGTCGTGGCGCTGGCGGACAAAGCTTAGCGCCTGCGGCCCGTCCAGCTTTTGCCAGCCCGCGGGGAAGTCCGCCCCCGAAAGCGGCTCGTAGACCTCCTGTTTGAGGCAGACGTCGACACCGCCGAGGGCGTCGGTGATCAGCGAGAAGCCCAGCAGCCCGATTTCGGCGTAGTGGTCGACGGTGACCCCGGTCAGGTTGGCCACGGTCTTGATCAGCGCCTCCCGGCCGGCCTCGGTGCCCCGCGCGTCGGCTTCCAGCGGCCCGAGCCCGGAGTCCACCGCGGCCTCCGCGGTCTCCAACTTGGTGGCGCCGTACACCCCGTTGATCTTGGTCTTGCCCAGGCCCGGGGCGGCGACGTAGGAGTCCCGCGGAATCGAGATCGCGGTGGCGGACTTCCCGTTGTTGGGGATGCGGACCAAGATGATGGTGTCGGTGTTGGTGGCCTCGTCGTCGCCGACCCGCAGCGTTGCCAGCTCCTCGGGGGTCAACGGATTGCCGTGCGCGTCGGTGCGGCTGTCCATACCGACCAGCAAAATGTCGATCGCGCCGTCGTCGCCGCCCTCACCCAGCGCGGCCGCGGACATGTGGAAGATGCCGTCCTCGAACGAGCGGATCCGGCTCCACGCCACCCCGGTGCTCAGCACGACCAGGACGGCAGCCACCGTCGCAACCACACGGACCACACGGTGCACAGGCATCACTCCAGGTTACTTATGCATCAGCCGTATCAGCGGTAGCCGGGCTCGGCGTGCCAGACTCGGAACCCATGCCAGACAGGATCGTGATCGCCGGCGCCGGCGGGCAGGTCGGCCGCTGCCTCGCCGCGCGCGCGGCGCAAGACGGCCGGGACGTGCTGGCCCTGACCTCGTCGCAGTGGGATATCACCGACCCGGCGGCCGCCGAGCGGATCGTTGAACCCGGCGACGTGGTGATCAACTGCGCGGCCTACACCAACGTCGACGCCGCCGAATCGCACGAGTCCGCCGCCCACGCGGTCAACGCGGCCGGTCCCGGCCACCTCGCGCGGGCCTGCGCGCGGGCCGGGGCGCGGATGATCCACATCTCCACCGACTACGTGTTCAGCGGGGACTTCGGCGGGTCGGCGCCGCGACCCTACGAGCCCGACGATCCGGTCGGGCCGCTCAGCGTGTACGGGCGCACCAAGCTGGCCGGCGAACGCGCGGTGCTGGCCGCGTTGCCGACGGCGACCGTGGTGCGCACCGCCTGGGTCTACACCGGCGGCACCGGCACCGACTTCGTCGCCACCATGCGCCGGCTGGCCGGCGGCGACGACACCGTGTCGGTGGTCGACGACCAGATCGGGTCGCCGACCTACGTCGCGGATCTGGCGGCGGCCTTGCTGCAGGTGGCCGACGGGCGGGTCACCGCGCACGTCGTGCACGCCGCCAACGATGGCGCGGTCAGCCGGTTCGAGCAGGCCCGGGCGGTGTTCGGCTGCCTGGGCGCCGACCCGGACCGGGTGCGCCCGGTCGCCAGCGCCGACAACCCGCGTCCGGCGGCCCGGCCGGCCTACTCCGCGCTGTCCGGTGCGGCCTCGGCGCGGGCCGGCCTGACGCCGCTGCGCGGCTGGCACGACGCGCTGGTCGAGGCGCTGGGCACCGGCCGGTTACCCTCTACGCCGTGAGTGACGTCCTGCCGGTCGTGACGGTGACCTATTCGCCGGGTCCGCACCTGGACCGTTTCCTGGCGTCGCTGTCGCTGGCCACCGACCGGCCGGTGCGGGTGCTGATGGCCGACAACGGTTCCACCGACGGGACCCCGCAGGCGGCCGTCCGGCGCTACCCGAATGTGGAACTGCTCACCACCGGCGCCAACCTGGGCTACGGCAGCGCGGTCAACCGCGCGGTGACCCGGCTGGCCGACGACGGCGGCCACGCCGAGTTCCTGATCGTCGCCAACCCGGACGTGCAGTGGGGGCCCGGCAGCATCGACGCGCTGCTGGATGCGGCCGCCCGCTGGCCCCGCGCGGCCGCGCTGGGCCCGCTGATCCGGGACCCCGACGGCTCGGTGTACCCGTCGGCGCGGCACCTGCCCAGCCTGATCCGCGGCGGCATGCACGCCGTCCTCGGCCCGGTCTGGGGAAGCAACCCGTGGACCAGCGCCTACCGGCAAGAGCGGCTGGCGCCCAGCGAGCGGCCGGTGGGCTGGCTGTCCGGGTCGTGTCTGCTGGTGCGCCGGGCGGCGTTTGACGAAGTCGGCGGCTTCGACGAGCGCTACTTCATGTACATGGAGGACGTCGACCTCGGTGACCGGCTCGGCAAGGCCGGCTGGCTCAACGTCTACGTGCCGTCGGCCGAGGTGCTGCACCACAAGGGCCACTCCACCGGTCGCGACCCGGCCCGCAACCTGGCCGCGCACCACCAGAGCACCTACACCTACCTCGCCGACCGGCACGCCGGCTGGCTGCGGGCACCGCTGCGCTGGGCGATGCGCACCGCGCTGGCGACCCGGTCACGGCTGGTGGTGCGCAGCTCACGACGAAAACTGGCGAAAGGGCGGTCGTGATGTCACGCGAGGTCGATGCCGTCGTCTTGGTGGGCGGCAAGGGCACCCGGCTGCGGCCGCTGACCCTGTCGGCGCCCAAGCCGATGCTGCCCACCGCCGGGCTGCCGTTTGTCACCCACCTGCTGTCGCGGATCGCCGCCGCCGGCATCGAGCACGTCGTGTTGAGCACGTCGTATCAGCCCGGGGTGTTCGAGGCCGAATTCGGGGACGGCTCCAAGCTGGGTCTGCAGATCGAGTACGTGACCGAGGCCGAGCCGCTGGGCACCGGCGGCGGCATCGCCAACGTCGCCGACAAGCTGCGCCACGACACCGCGATGGTGTTCAACGGCGACGTGCTCTCCGGCGCCGACCTGGGCCAGCTGCTCGACTACCACCACGGCAACGACGCCGATTTGACCCTGCATCTGGTGCGGGTCGGCGACCCGCGGGCGTTCGGCTGCGTGCCCACCGAGAACGGCCGGGTCACCGCGTTTTTGGAGAAGACCCAGGATCCGCCGACCGACCAGATCAACGCCGGCTGCTACGTGTTCAACCGCGCGATCATCGACCGCATCCCGCGCGGGCGCGCCGTCTCGGTGGAACGGGAGGTGTTCCCGGCGCTGCTGTCGGACGGGATCACCATGTGCGGGTACGTCGACGCCAGCTACTGGCGCGATATGGGCACCCCGGAAGACTTCGTCCGCGGCTCGGCGGACCTGGTGCGCGGGATCGCACCGTCCCCGGCGCTGCACGGCCAGCGCGGCGAGAAGTTGGTGCACGACGGCGCGGCGGTGGCGCCGGGCGCGGTGCTGATCGGCGGCACCGTCGTGGGCCGCGGCGCCGAAATCGGGCCGGGCGCCCGGCTGGACGGCGCGGTGATCTTCGACGGGGTGCGGGTGGAGGCCGGGTCCGTGATCGAGCGGTCCATCATCGGGTTCGGCGCCCGGATCGGGCCGCGGGCGCTGATCCGCGACGGGGTGATCGGCGACGGCGCCGACATCGGCGCGCGCTGCGAGCTGCTGCGCGGCGCCCGGGTGTGGCCGGGGGTGGCCATTCCCGACGGCGGCATCCGCTACTCGTCCGACGTGTAGCGGGCGTCAGCGCGCGCCGAGTGTGGGCTTAGGGCACGCGTTTACGGCTCGGGCGTGTCACAGCCCCACACTCGGCGGACGGCGGGGCGGCGGGTACACGGCGCGGGCGATGGTCGCCGACAGCCACCCGATCACCCACCCGCCGAAGAACACTGCGAAGGTGTGCCGGGTCGCGCCGTCCGCGGTGGCCGACAGCACCGCCAAGACCACGGCCCAGACGACGGCGCAACCGATGCTGTACGCCGTGTAGGTGTGCAAACGTCCGCGCATCTGTCCACCTCGATCCTCGGCCGTGCCCGGCGGCCGGTTAACGCACGCGTGCTGCGAAAAAGCGTGTCACAACCGGCGGCGCGACGCGCGCGAAACCAGGTAGGCCAGCGCGGCGTCGGCGTCGGCGGGCAGCCCGTCGACCGGCCACCAGCGCAGGTCCAGCGATTCGTCGCTGATCCCGATCTGGGCGTCGGGCGGGGCATGGGCGATGAACTGCAGGTCCAGGTGGCGGGTCGGCACCCCCAGCGAGCAGGTGACCGGATGCACGTGCACGGCGGCCAGCACCGGGTCGATACGCAGTCCGGTGATCCCGGATTCCTCGGTGGCCTCCCGCAGCGCCGCGGCCACGATGTCGGCGTCGGTGTCGTCGCAGTGCCCGCCCAACTGCAACCAGCGCCCCACCCGGGGGTGCAGGGTCAGCAGCACCTGGGTGCCGGTGTGGTCGAGCACCAGCGCCGAGGCGGTGATGTGGCCGGCCGCGCATTCCCGCGCGCAGGCGTCCGGGCGGGCGTCCAGGAACGCCAGCACGGCGTGGCGCAGTGTTTCCTGGGCCGCATCCGGTGCGGCCCAGCCGGACAGCAGCGCGATCGCCGAGTCCCGCACGCTCATCGGCGCACCAGCAGATCGTCCACCGGCACCGGGTCCCGCGGCTCGGTCACCGGCTCGGCCGGATAGCCGATCGCGATGGCGCCCAACGGCTCCCAGTCGTCGGGCAGTTCCAGCTCGGCGCGCACCAGCTCGGCGGCGAAGATGGTGGAGCCGATCCAACAACTGCCCACCCCGCGCACCGCGAGGGCGACCAGCAGCGCCTGCACGGCCGCGCCGACCGCCACGGTGAACATGGTGTGCTCGGCGTCGGTGCGGGCGGCGTCCGGGTAGTCATGCGCGCCGTCGGGAACGAGCATCGGGATGACGACTTCGGGGGCGTCGTAGAGGATCTGGCCGCGGGCCACCCGGCGTTCGATCGCCTCGGCGGGCTTGCCGTCACCGGCCAGATCGGCCCGCCATTGCTCCCGCAGGCGATCCAGCAGCGCGACCCGGACCGTCTCGGACTGCAGCCAGACGAAGCGCACCGGCCGGGTGTGGTGCGGGGCCGGCGCGGTGAGCGCCTCGGCGACGGCGGCCTCGATCAGCTGCGGCGGCACCGGCTCGGCGGCGAAGTGGCGCACCGAGCGGCGCAGCAGCTGGGCCTGTTGGCGGCCCAGCTCGAGGGCCTCGGCGGTGCCCAGCCAAAACAGGTCCTCGGTGCCGGCGCGCACCAGGGTGCGCGCGGTCGACCCGTCGTCGCGCGGGGTCACGCCCCGCACCACCGCCGCCGGGATCGCGGTCAGCTTGCCCTTGACCAGATCGGCGGCGGCGGCGACCTCGTCGGCGACGGCGATCTCGGTGACCACCAACTCGTTGCCGTGGGTGTCGACCGCGCCGGCGTAGGACCGCAGCACGGCCAGGCCCGCCGCGCCGATCGCGACATCGGTCTGGCCGGTGCGCCAGGCCCGACCCATGGTGTCGGTGATGACCACCGCCACGGTGACACCGAGCCGACGGCGCAGCGCGTCGGCCAACGCGGCCGCGCTGGCATCCGGGTCGACGGGCAGCAGCACGAGTTCGTCGGCGCCGATGTTGGAGCCGTCCACCCCGGCGGCGGCCTGGACCAGCCCCAACCGGTTCTCGGTGATCCAGGTGCGGCCCTTGCGGGCCAGCACCCGCACCGCTTCGCTCTCGATCAGCTTGCGGCGCAGCGCGTCTCGTTCCTCAGGGTCGACGGGGGCGGGCACGATGCGGCCTTCGCATTTGGACACCACCTTGCTGGTGACCACCACGACGTCGCCGTCGCGCAGCCAGGGGGCCGCGGCGGCGATGGCGGCGGCCAGGTCGTCGCCCGGCCGGAACTCGGGAAGCCCGGCCACCGGCAGGATTTCGACCGTCGCCGCGCTGCCGTGCTCGTCGGTCATTGCACACCCGCCAGGTCCAGCCCGGCCCGCACCATGTCGGCCGTCGCCTGCGGATCGGTCATCAACAGCGGCACCGAGCGCACCTGCACGCCGTCGATGTCGGCGTGGTCGCCGTCGTGCACCAGCCAGCAGTCCAGAATCCCGGTGCCGGTGCGCGCCCCGTAGTGCCGGCCGACGGCCTCCGAGGTGGTGTCCACCCCGATCACGGACAGGCACTCGTCGGCCATGCCGCGCAACGGCTTTCCGGACACGATGGGGGAGTAGCCGATGATCGGGGCGCCGGTCGAGCGCAGCGCGCCGCGCACCCCCGGAATCGCCAACAACGCGCCGATGCTGACCACCGGGTTGGACGGGGCCAGCAACACCGCATCGGCATCGGCGATCGCGTCGCTGACCCCCGGTGCCGGGCTGGCCTTTTCGGCCCCGACGAAGGCGAAACTGTGGGTCGGGACCTGGGCGCGGTAGCGCACCCACCATTCCTGGAAGTGAATCGCGCGCTGGGTGTCGTCGGCCGGGTCGGTGATCACCACGTGGGTTTCGCAACGGTCGTCGCTGACCGGCAGCAGCCGCGCACCGGGCTGCCAGCGGTCGCACAGCGCCTCGGTGACCGCCGACAGCGGATAGCCGGCCCGCAGCATCTGGCTGCGCACCAGATGGGTGGCCAGATCGCGGTCGCCCAGCCCGAACCAGTCCGGCTGCACCCCGTAGCGGGCCAGCTCCTCCTTGGCGTGCCAGGTTTCGTCACGGTGACCCCAGCCCCGCTCCGGGTCGACGCCGCCGCCCAGGGTGTACATGCAGGTGTCCAGATCGGGGCAGATGCGCACCCCGTGCATCCAGGCGTCGTCGCCGATATTGACCACCGCGGTTAGCTGGTGACCGGTGCCGGGGGCGGCCCCGGCAAACTGCCCCAGCCCGAGCAGCCGTTGCACACCCAGCAGGAAGCGGGCGCCGCCGACCCCGCCGACCAGAACCGTGACCTTCACAGCGCACGACAGTACTGCCCGCCGAGGGGGTCGTGTGCGGCGGCGACGGCCTCCGCGGGCCGCAGTGTGGCCGACGCAACAGGACTCGCCGGGTCTCGGACACGCCGAGATTTCGTCACGAGATGGTATGGAATCGCCGCCTAGCGCTTGACCTCGGCAGCTAACCCGTGTGTAATCACACCAGTGTCATTTCCCGGTTGGCCGGCCGGATTCGGTGTCGCAGACCGAGATTCGATCACCTGTTCGAATTGAGATGGCCGCACATCACAATAGTGAGCGAGATTTGACGATCAACGAAACCAGGTGAGGAGGCGGAGCATGTCCTATGAGCACCTTCGGGGCGTAATGGGAGGCACACCGCACACCAATACCGGCTCGGCGTCGATGGGGGTGACGGGGGCGGCCGCAAGGCCACACTTGAGTTTGGTTCCCGACGCTGCGGAGGTGTTCGACCCAGCGCCGGCGACCCCGGATCAATGGCAGGACCGCGCGCTGTGCGCGCAGACCGACCCAGAAGCGTTCTTCCCGGAAAAGGGCGGCTCTACCCGCGAGGCCAAGAAGATCTGCTTGGGCTGCGAGGTGCGTTCGGAATGCCTGGAATACGCGTTGGCCCATGACGAGCGCTTCGGCATCTGGGGCGGCCTGTCCGAGCGGGAGCGCCGTCGCCTCAAGCGCGGCATCATCTAGGAGCCGAACGCGCCTAGTCGTCGTCGATGGTCGGGTCGATGACCGAGGGCTCCACGTCCAGATAGGTGGCCACCTGCGCCACCAGAATTTCGTGCAGCAATTCAGAAAGATCGACGCTGTCATTGGCGCGGTGTTCGATTGGCTTGCGGAACAACACGATTCGGGCTCGGGTGGGGTTGCCGCGGACATCGACGCCGGCCGGGATCAACCGGGCCAGCGGGATCGGCCCGTCGGCGACGACCTCCGGCGGCCATTGGACGCTGTCGGGGTCCTTGGCGGCGATCCGCGGGATCTCGTCGACGGCGATGTCGAGCTCGGCCAGCCGTTGCTGCCAGCGTCGCTCGATGGGTTCGTAGGCCTCCAACACCGCCATGTCGAAGCGTTCGGCGCGGCTGCGCCAGCCCGGCACCGTCGGCGGCAGCAGCGGCCCGCGCATCTCCCGGCCCCGCCGGGACGCCGAGATCCCGGCCGGGGCAGCGCCGCGGCGAGAGCTGCGCGAATCGGACACGCGCCGATGGTAACGGTTGGACATAGCCCCCGGCGTGAATGCGCGTGTCCGGTGCGGCACAGCCGTTTGTCCACGATAGCCTCGCAGGCGTGAATGTTCCCCGCCGCTGCTGCCGGCCCGGGTGTCCGCACTACGCGGTGGCGACGCTGACGTTCGTGTACTCGGATTCGACGGCCGTGATCGGCCCGCTGGCCACCGCGCGGGAACCGCACTCCTGGGACCTGTGCGTCAGCCACGCCAGCCGCATCACCGCGCCGCGCGGCTGGGAGCTGGTCCGGCACGCCGGCCCGCTGCCCACCCAC
>NZ_MLQM01000090.1:6249-20793 GCF_001854525.1 Mycobacterium talmoniae | reverse complement strand
CCAGGGCGGGGAACCGGGGGAAACCCCGCCGTGAGCGCACGTTCGGCGGGGCGGGTCAGGCGCCGTAGACCGGGACCGCGGGCCGCGCCTTGGCCAGCAGGTCGGTCACGACCGGGCCCAGCTCGGCGGGATCCCAGCGCGCCCCCTTGTCGATCTGCGGGCCGTGCGCCCAGCCCTCGGCGACCCGGATCTTGCCGCCCTCGACCTCGAACACCTTGCCGGTCACCTCGCGCGACGCCGCGCTGCCCAGCCACACCACCAGCGGGGACACATTCTCCGGCGCCATCGCGTCGAACGCGTCGTCTTGGGTGGCCATCATCTCGGCGAACACGGTCTCGGTCATCCGGGTGCGCGCCGACGGCGCGATCGCGTTGACCGTCACCCCGTAGCGGCCCAGCTCGGCGGCGGCGACCAGGGTCAGCCCGGCGATGCCGGCCTTGGCGGCGCTGTAGTTGCCCTGCCCGACGCTGCCCTGCAGACCGGCGCCGGAGCTGGTGTTAATGATCCGGGCATCAACGGTTTTGCCTTCCTTGGCCAGCCCCCGCCAATACGACGCGGCGTGCCGCATGGTGGCGAAGTGCCCCTTGAGGTGCACGGCGATGACGGCATCGAACTCGGCCTCGCTGGTGTTGGCCAGCATCCGGTCCCGCACGATGCCGGCGTTGTTGACCAGCACATCCAGCCCGCCGAACCGGTCGACCGCGGTCTGGATCAGCGCGGCCGCCTCCTGCCAGTCGGCGACGTTGGAGCCGTTGGCCACCGCTTCCCCGCCGGCCGCGACGATCTCGTCGACCACACCCTGCGCGGCGCTGCCGCCGCCCGCCGGCGAGCCGTCCAGGCCGACGCCGATGTCGTTGACCACCACCCGGGCGCCTTCGGCGGCGAAGGCCAGCGCGTGCGCCCGCCCGATTCCGCCGCCGGCTCCGGTGACGATGACCACCCGGCCGTCGAGAAGTCCCATGCCCTGTTCTCCTTACTTGTTGGCGCTGGATGCTTCCAAATACGGTGGCGGCTCCCCGCCGCCGTGCACTTCGAGGCTGGCGCCGCTGATGTAGGACGCCGCATCAGAAGTCAAAAACGCGGTCGCCCAACCGATATCGGCGGGGGTGGCCAGCCGGCCCAATGGCACGGTGGCGGCCACCGCGGCGATCGACTCGGCGTCGCCGTAGAACAATTCGGACTGTTCGGTCTCGACCATGCCGACCACGATGGTGTTCACCCGCACCTTGGGTGCCCATTCCACCGCCAGGGTGGCGGTCAGGTTCTCCACCCCGGCCTTGGCCGCGCCGTAGGCGGCCGTGCCCGGGGTGGGTCGGCGGCCGCTGACGCTGCAGATGTTGATGATCGCGCCGCCACCCGGCTGGGTCTGCATTGCCGCGTTGGCGTGCTGGGACACCTGCAGCGGACCCAGCAGGTTCAGCTCGATGATCTTGCGGGAAAAGTTGGCCGACGCCTCGGCGGCCGGCACGTACGGCGAGCCGCCGGCGTTGTTCACCACCGCGTCGAGTTTTCCGTGGCGGGCCACCACCTCCTCGATCAGCGCCTTGACCGCGTCGTCGTCGCGCACATCGCAGGAATGGAACTCATACGGCGAGCCCTCCACCGGGCGCCGCGCGCAGGTCACCACCGTCGCGCCCTGCGCGGCGAACACCGCGCTGATCCCGGCGCCGACGCCGCGGACGCCCCCGGTCACCAGGACCACTTTGCCGGCCAAGCCGAGGTTGATCGCGTCCGTCACTGTGCTAGCGTACCAAGCAAGTGCTTGCTCAGGTAATTGCGGCCAGGAAGTGACAGATAACCCCATGCCAATCACGTCCACCACCAGCGAACCGGGCATCGTCGCGGTCACCGTCGACTTCCCCCCGGTCAACGCCATCCCCTCGCGCGGTTGGTTCGACCTCGCCGAGATCATCACCGCCGCCGGCAACGACCCGACCACCCACGTGGTGATCCTGCGGGCCGAGGGCCGCGGCTTCAACGCCGGCGTCGACATCAAGGAGATGCAGCGCACCGAGGGGTTCACCGCCCTGATCGACGCCAACCGCGGCTGCTTCGCGGCGTTCCGCGCGGTCTACGAGTGCGCGGTGCCGGTGGTGGCCGCGGTCAACGGCTTCTGCGTGGGCGGCGGCATCGGGCTGATTGGGAACGCCGACGTCATCGTGGCCTCCGACGACGCCACCTTCGGGCTGCCCGAGGTGGAGCGCGGCGCGCTGGGGGCGGCCACCCACCTGTCCCGGCTGGTGCCCCAGCACCTGATGCGCCGGCTGTTCTTCACCGCCGCCACCGTCGACGCCGCCACCCTGCACCACTTCGGCTCGGTGCACGAGGTGGTGCCGCGGTCCGAGCTGGACGAGGCCGCGCTGCGGGTGGCCCGCGACATCGCCGCCAAGGACACCCGGGTGATCCGGGCGGCCAAGGAGGCGCTGAACCTCATCGACGTGCAGAAGGTCAACTCCAGTTACCGCATGGAGCAAGGCTTTACCTTCGAACTCAATCTGGCCGGGGTGGCCGACGAGCACCGCGACGCGTTCGCCGGCACCGACAAGGGGAAGAACGCGTGAGCGCTACGACGATGCAGAGCGCAGCGATGAGGAGGAGTAGCGCCGTATGACAAGCGACAAACGGACGACGCTTGACGAGGCGGTCGGGCAGCTCGAAGACGGCATGACCATCGGGATCGGCGGCTGGGGATCGCGGCGCAAACCGATGGCGTTCGTGCGGGCCATGCTGCGCACCGACGTCAAGGACCTCACCGTGGTGACCTACGGCGGCCCGGACCTGGGGCTGCTGTGTTCGGCCGGCAAGGTGGCCAAGGTCTACTACGGCTTCGTGTCGCTGGATTCCCCGCCGTTCTACGACCCGTGGTTCGCCAAAAAGCGCACCAGCGGCGAGATCGTGGCCCGCGAGATGGACGAGGGCATGCTGCGCTGCGGGCTGCAGGCCGCCGCCCAGCGGCTGCCGTTCCTGCCGATTCGGGCCGGGCTGGGCAGCTCGGTGCCCGACTTCTTCGACGGCGAGCTGGCCACCGTCACCAGCCCCTACCCGGCGCCCGGCGGCGGCCACGAGACCCTGATCGCCATGCCGGCGCTGCGCCTGGACGCCGCCTTCGTGCATATGAACCTCGGTGACGCCCAGGGCAATGCCGCCTACACCGGCGTCGACCCGTACTTCGACGACCTGTTCTTGATGGCCGCCGAGCGGCGCTACCTGTCGGTGGAGCAGGTGGTGGCCACCGAAGAGCTGGTCAAAGCGGTGCCGCACCAGGCCCTGTTGGTGAACCGGATGATGGTCGACGCGGTGGTGGAAGCCCCGAACGGCGCGCACTTCACCACGGCGGCACCCGATTACGGCCGCGACGAGAAGTTCCAGCGGCACTATGCCGAAGCGGCCAAGGCCGACGACACCTGGGCGCAGTTCGTGGCGACCTACCTGTCCGGTAGCGAAGAGGACTACCAGGCGGCGGTCCGGGAATTCGGGGAGAAGGCATGATGGACAACGTCACTCGCGCCGAGGTGTGCGCGGTCGCCTGCGCCGAGCTGTTCCGGGACGCCGGCGAGATCATGGTCTCACCCATGACCACCGTCGTGTCGATCGGTGCCCGACTGGCCCGGTTGACGTTCTCCCCCGACATCCTGCTCACCGACGGCGAGGCGCTGCTGCTGGCCGACACCCCCGCGCTGGGCGCGGCCGGGGCGATCGAGGGCTGGATGCCGTTCGGCCGGGTCTTCGAAACCCTGGCCTGGGGCCGCCGGCACGTGGTGATGGGCGCCAACCAGGTCGACCGCTACGGCAACCAGAACATCTCGGCGTTCGGGCCGCTGCAGCAGCCGAGCCGGCAGATGTTCGGCGTCCGCGGCGCCCCCGGCAACACCATCAACCACGCCACCAGCTACTTCGTCGGCAACCACTCCCGGCGGGTGTTCTGCGAGGCCGTCGACGTGGTCTCCGGGATCGGCTACGACAAGGTGGCGGCCGACAATCCGGCGTTCCGGTTCGTCAACGTGCACCGGGTGGTGTCCAACCTGGGCGTGTTCGACTTCGGCGGCCCGGACCGGCAGATGCGCGCGGTGTCGCTGCACCCGGGGGTGTCCGCCAAGGAGGTGGCCGACGCCACCTCGTTCGAGGTGCACGGGCTGGCCGACGCCGCGCCGACCCGGCTGCCCAGCGTCGAGGAATTGCGGCTGATCCGCGAGGTGATCGACCCGAAAGCGTTGCGCGATAAAGAGGTAAGGGCGTCGTGACCCGGTTACGCACCCCGCTGACCGACCTGGTCGGCATCGAGCATCCGGTGGTGCAGACCGGGATGGGGTGGGTGGCCGGTGCCCGGCTGGTGTCGGCGACCGCCAATGCCGGCGGGCTGGGCATCCTGGCGTCGGCCACCATGACCCTCGACGAGCTGGCCACCGCGATCGGCAAGGTGAAATCCGCCACCGACAAACCCTTCGGGGTCAACATCCGCGCCGACGCCACCGACGCCGGTGACCGGGTCGAGCTGATGATCCGCGAGGGCGTGAAGGTGGCGTCGTTCGCGCTGGCGCCCAAGCCGGAGCTGATCGCGCGGCTCAAAGACGCCAGCGCGGTGGTGATCCCGTCGGTCGGCGCGGCCAAGCACGCCCGCAAGGTGGCGTCCTGGGGCGCCGACGCGGTGATCGTGCAGGGCGGCGAAGGCGGTGGGCACACCGGCCCGGTGGCCACCACGCTGCTGTTGCCGTCGGTGCTGGACGCGGTCGCCGACACCGGGATGCCGGTGATCGCGGCCGGCGGGTTCTTCGACGGCCGGGGGCTGGCCGCCGCGTTGAGCTACGGCGCCGCCGGGGTGGCGATGGGCACCCGGTTCCTGCTGACCTCGGACTCGACGGTGCCCGACGCGGTCAAACAGCGCTACCTGGCCGCCGGCCTGGACGGCACCGTGGTGTCCACCCGGGTCGACGGCATGCCGCATCGGGTGCTGCGCACCGAGCTGGTGGAGAAGCTGGAAAGCGGCTCGCGGGCGCGGGGTTTCACCGCCGCGATCCGTAACGCCGCCAAGTTCAAGAAGATGTCCCAGATGACCTGGCCGACGATGATCCGCGACGGGCTGGCGATGCGGCACGGCAAGGAACTCACCTGGTCGCAGGTGCTGATGGCGGCCAACACCCCGATGCTGCTCAAGGCCGGCCTGGTCGAGGGCAACACCGAGGCCGGGGTGCTGGCCTCCGGGCAGGTGGCCGGCATTCTGCAGGATCTACCGTCGTGCGCGCAGCTGATCGAGGGCATCGTCCGCGAGGCGATCGAGCACCTGCAGTCCGCGGCGGCGTTCGTCCAGTAGGCCCCGAGCCGGAATCTCACGACGCGACACGCCGTGCCGGCGTCGGGAGATTCCCACTCGCGGCCCGGCCGGGCCAGCCAGCCGCGTACATCGCGTCCTCCACCCGGCCGACAAAGGTGGCCTCCCGGTAGCGCAACAGGTCCGCGCTGACCCGGATGATCACCCAGCCCAGCGCGGCCAGCGCCACCTGCCGGTCAATGTCGCGTTGCCGCTGCTTCGGGTCAGTCCAATGCTGCGGGCCGTCGTACTCAATCCCGACCTTCAATTCCCGGTACCCCATGTCTACCCGGGCCACGAATCCGCCGTATTGATCTCGAACCACAATCTGGGTCTCCGGCTTGGGCAGCCCGGCGTCGATCAACACCAGCCGGGTGCGGGTCTCCTGCGGGGACTCCGCACCGCCGTCCACCAGCGGCAGGATCCGGCGCAACCGGTTCAGCCCTCGCGCCCCGCGATGTGCGGCGATGACGGCCTCGACGTCGGCGATCCCGACGCCGGTGGCGTTGGCCAGCGCGTCCAGCCGCTGCAGGCGGACCAGTCGCGCCCGGGTGCGCCGTCCGATGTCGAAGGCGGTGCGGGCCGGGCCGGTGACCGCAATCCCGTCGACGGTGATCACCTCGCCCGGCTTCAAGGTGTCGTTGTGCACGACAAGCTTCGGCGGCACCTTGTGGTTGTCGTGCGCCAGTTCGGCGTCGAGCGCACCGCTCACCCACTTCGCGCCGAGTAGCGCCGCCGCCGAGTTGCCGGCGACCACGCCCCGGCGCCGCGACCACAGCCACGCCGCCCGCGCCCGCTGCCGCGCGCTCAGCGTGATGCCCCACGGCGCGTAGACACCCGGATACACCGGTTCGTACAGCGTCCGCATCGCCCGCTCGGGAATCGCCTTCGCGGCCAACGCCTCGGCCCCCAAGAACGGCCAGTCGGGTTCGGCCATGCGGCAAGGCTGCCGCAGCGTGCCTCGTCCCGCCAGTCACCCGGTGAGGGGGAATCTGACGACGCGACACGCGGTGGCGGCGTCGTCAGATTCCCACTCGGCGCGCGAGGTTAGGTCTGCACGACCATCAGGGTGTGCCCGGTGGGGTCGCGGAACCAGAACATCGGCGGAACCGGCTCGCCCGGGCGCATCACCTGCGCGTCGACGTCGACACCGAGTTCCTTCATCGCCGCGTGGGTGGCGTCGATGTCGCTGGTGGTCAACGTGATACCGGTGACGGCGGGCTGCACCGGCCCGCCCTGCGGCGGCGGTGGCGCCAGCGCGATGCCGGTCGTGCCCTCGGGCGGGTAGACCTCGATCCAGCGGTAGCCGCCACCGAACGGCTGATCGGTCCGCTTCTCGAACCCGAGCGATTCGTAGAAGGCGACCGCCTTGTCCTGCTCGGGGGTCGGCACGCACACCAGGCTGATCGTGGTCAGGCCGGTCGTCGGGGTGGTCATCGGATACCTCCTGGGTTGGGGTTAGGACACCGAGATCTCGGCGTCGCGGTCGGTGCCGTAGGCGCGGGCGATATCTTGCGAGCTCGCCCAACGGCTGTAGGTCGGATGCTGCGGCCAGCCGTCCGGTGAGTCCTGCCAGACCTCTTGGCGCCCGTAGGGCAGGACGTCGATCAACGCGAACATGTGGCTGAGCTGTTCGGCCCCGCGCGCGTTGGTGTGCCAGGTGCGATACACCTGATCGTTGTGGCGCAGAAAGACATTCACGGCGAACTGCCCACCCGCCGGGGCGCCGACGTCGGCGCCGAACGGACTGTTCGCGGTGGAGTACCAGGTCATCTGATTGCCGACGCGGCGCTTGTAGGCCACGGCCTCATCGATCGGGCCCTGGGTGACGACGACGAACCGGGCGTCGTAGTTGTCCAGGAACTCCAGCCGGGTGAACTGCGCGGTGAACCCGGTGCAGCCCGGACACTGCCACTGCTCACCCGGGAACCACATGTGGTGGTAGACGATGAGCTGGGACTTGCCCGCGAACACGTCGACCAAGCGCACCGGCCCGGTCTCACCGTCCAGCACATAGTCTCCCATCGCGACCATCGGCAGCCGGCGTCGTTGCGCGGCGATCGCGTCGAGCTCGCGGGTGGCCGCCTTCTCCCGGACCCGCAGCGCATCCAATTCCCGCTGCCAGGTGTCCCGATCCACGATCGGCGGCAATGCCGGGTCCGTCATGATGTCCCTCCTGGTGTTCACGCCGTCAACATTGATAATGTGGACACCGTACACTTTCTCCCGAGGGGGCTGTCAAGAGGTGACCGACACGAAGACCTATCACCACGGGGACCTGCACACCGCCCTCATCGACGCCGGCCTGGAGCTCACCCGGGCCGGCGGTCCCGACGCGCTGACCATTCGGGAAGCGACCCGGCGGGCCGGGGTGTCCCCCAACGCCGCCTACCGTCACTTCGCCGACCGGGAGGCGCTGGTGACCGCCGTCGCGACGGCCATCCAGCATCGGATGGCGGCGCGGATGCACGGTGCGCCGCGGCGCCGCGGCTCGGCTGCGGCGCAGGCGCACGACCGGCTGCGCGCGGTCGGTCTGGGCTACATCCAGTTCGCGCTGGACGAGCCGGGCTGGTTCAGTGTGGCGTTTTTCGGCTCCGGTCTGGCCGCGGTCCCCGACGAGCCCGCCGGCGCGCCGCCATACCGCGCGTTGGTCGAGGCGCTCGACGCGATGGTCGACGCGGGTGTGCTGACCGCCCGTCAGCGCGACGGCGCTGAGTGGCCCTGCTGGGCGGCGGTGCACGGCTTCGCCGAACTGGTGCTGCACGGACCGCTGCGCGGCGTGCGTCGCCGCGAGGTGGAGTCGCTGGCTCAGCGCACGGTCGACGACATCATTGCCGGGCTGTCCCGCTGAAACGTGCGGCTGGCCCGCGAGCGATCAGCACGGCTCAGCTGAGCACCGCCGCACCGAACCACTCGCACAGCAGCAGCGCCACCTCCACGTCGAGCCGGTCGTCGCTGATCGGCCGGCCGTGGCGCTCCACCGCGCGCTGCACCCGATACTTCACCGAGTTGTGGTGCAGGTGCAGTTCCTCGGCCGCGGCGGTGTAACTGGAACCATTGCGCAGGAAGACCCGCAGCGTTTCGCGCAGCCGCTCATCGCCGTCGGTGGCGGCGGCCAACGGCCCCAACACCTCGGCCACCAACGCCGACGCGGCCGCGACGTTATTGCCCAGCAGCGCCGCCACCGCCAAGCCGGGGTCGCTGGCGGCGGTCATCCGCCGGGCCGCGGATCCGGCGGCGATGGCCACGGCCCGGGCGTCTTGCGCCTGCTGATGCGAACGGCGGAACCCCGCCACCCCCGGCAGCGGATTACCCGCGGCGACCCAGGGGGCGTCGGTGGATTTCTCGATGGCGGCCCGCAGCCGGGCCATCGCGGTCGGCGCAGCGCTGCCAGACAGCGGAATCCACCCCCAGCCGGTAACCCGATCGACCGGGACAAACAGCGAAAGATCGCGGGCGCCAAGGCATTCGCCGAGCTTCTGCACGAAGCGTTCCAGCGATACCGGCTCGCCGCGCTCATAGGATTGCGGGCACCAGACCACCACCGCCAGGTGGTGGCGTTGCAGCGGGTAGCGCAGCGCGGTCGTCATCGCGTCGGCGTCGACGTCGCCACCGGCCAGCAGCTCCCGCACCTGCAAGACGCGCATATTGTTGCGGTTGGCCAGCCACCGGTCCCGTTCGTCCTGATAGCTCGCCACCACCTGCTGGGAGATCTGGTCGATGTATTCGAACGAGACCCCCTCCATCAGGTCGTAGACGGCGAGCCCCAGTGCCGGGTCCAGCTCGGCGGCACGGATCTCGTCGATGACGATGCGCAGCGTCGCCCGGTGGCCCAGCCGGTACGCCCGCGTCAACGCATTGACCGACACCTCGCGCTGCGCCAGGCGGCGGGCGTATTCCAGCGCGGGGGTCGGCGGCTCGAGGTGCTTGACCGGGATGCCATGGCGGATCGAGGAGAAGAACGCCTCGACGCTGGCGGCCGCGGTGTCGGTCAGCAGCTGCAGCAGTTGCGCATCACCGCGCAGCTCGGAGATCTCGGAGACCACCAACTGCTGGATGTCGGCGGTGATGTCGGCGAGCTTGTCGTAGAGCCGACCGACGACCGTGGCCGCGGCCTCGGCAACCACCGCCTCGTCCGTTCCCCCGGTGTCCGCCATGAGCAGACCGTAGTTCCGGACCGCGGTTTTGTCTCCGGAAGACACGATCCGCGCCCGTCCGGCCCCGGTGAGCGTGCGCGGAAACGGGATTTCACCCGGCGTGTTGACCGGGGACACGCACGCTCGCGGCAGGACCTATAGGCGCTCGATGATGGTGACGTTGGCGGTGCCGCCGCCCTCGCACATGGTCTGCAGGCCGTAGCGCCCGCCGGTGCGCTCCAACGTGTTGAGCATGGTGGCGAACAGCTTGGCGCCGGTGGCGCCCAGCGGGTGTCCCAGCGCGATGGCGCCGCCGCTGGGGTTGACCTTGGCCGGGTCGGCCTTGATCTCCTTGAGCCAGGCCATCACCACCGGGGCGAAGGCCTCGTTGATCTCGACGGTGTCGATGTCGTCGATGGACAGCCCGGTCTTGTCCAGCGCGTACCGGGTCGCCGGGATCGGGCCGGTCAGCATGAACACCGGGTCGGCGCCGCGGGCGCTGATGTGGTGGATGCGGGCCCGCGGGGTCAGCTTGTGCTCGGCGACCGCCCGCTCGGAGGCCAGCAGCACCGCCGACGCGCCGTCGGAGATCTGGCTGGCCATCGCGGCGGTCAACCGGCCGCCGTCGATCAGCGTCTTGAGCCCGGCCATCTTCTCCAGCGAGGACTCACGCGGGCCCTCGTCCACCCGGAACGGCCCGGATTCGGTGTCCACGGTGATGACTTCGTTGTCGAAGTGGCCGCCGCGGATCGCCGCGAACGCCCGCTCGTGGCTGGTCAGCGCGTACCGCTCCATCTCTTCGCGGGACAGGTTCCACTTCTCCGCGATCAGCTCCGAGCCGCGGAACTGCGAGATCTCCTGGTCGCCGTAGCGGTGCAGCCACTGCTTGGACTCGTTGGTCGGCGAGGTGAAGCCGAACTGCTCGCCGACCGTCATCGCCGACGAGATCGGGACCTGGCTCATGTTCTGCATGCCGCCGGCCACAATCAGGTCCGCGGTGCCCGACATGATCGCCTGCGCGCCAAAGGAAATCGCCTGCTGGCTGGAGCCGCACTGCCGGTCCACGGTGACGCCGGGGACGTCTTCGGGATAGCCGGCGGCCAGCCAGGACAGCCGGGCGATGTTGCCGGCCTGCCCGCCGATGGCGTCCACGCAGCCGGCGATCACGTCGTCCACGGCGGCCGGGTCGACGTCGACCCGGTCCAGCAATCCGCGCCACGCCAGGGCGCCCAGGTCGACCGGGTGCACCCCGGCCAGCGACCCGCCCCGTTTGCCGACCGCGGTGCGCACCGCGTCGATGACGTAGGCCTGGGAGATTTCCGCCATGTCAGACTCCTTCTGTTCTGGCCGCCGGGGCGGTGATGCCGCCCAGGACGATGTCGAGATAGTGGCGGCCGACCTGTTCGGCGCTCAGCGGCCCGCCGGGCTGATACCAGCGCACCGACACCCAGGTGGTGTCGCGGATGAAGCGGTAGACCAAATCGACGTCGAGGTCGGGCCGAAAGCAGCCCTCGGCGACGCCTTGGCGCAGCACCTCGACCCACATCTTGCGCTGCTCCTTGTTGCGCTCGTCGACGTAGCCGAACCGCGGTTGTGCCGCCAACCGCTTGGCCTCGTCCTGGTAGATCACCACCTGCGCGTGCCGGTGCTCGATCGCCTCAAACGACGCCATGAACAGGCCCTTGAGCCGCTCCAGCGGGTTGGGTTGGCTGGCCACGATCTCCTGGTAGCGGGTGAACAGCCAGTCCAGGAAGCCGCGCAGCACCTCGTCGACCATCTCCTCCTTGGAGGAGAAGTGGTGATACAGGCTGCCGGACAAGATGCCGGCGCTGTCGGCGATGTCGCGCACCGTGGTGGCACGCAAACCGCGTTCGGCGAACATCTCGGCGGCCAGCTCCAGCAGTTCGTCGCGCCGGCTGTTCGCGTGACTGGCCTCTCGGTCCACCCCGCCAGGGTATCAACCAAGCGCTTGCTCGGGCTAGGGCAGGGTGGTGCTCGGCGAGTCGTGCGGCGATAACGGGTTACAGCGCGCCGTAGCTGGCGGTGACCCAGCGCAGCGGGTCGGCGCAGCGGAACGGGGCGATACCGCGCGGGTTGAGCCGATTACCGACCGGCGGCTGACCCAGCGCGGACACCACGAAGTACCGGTACGGCAGCAGCACCCCCGACGACGGGTTCTCCACCGCCGCCACGATCGAGCCGCCGTGCAGGCGCAGCAGCAGGCTGCGCACCTCCTCGTGCAGCAGCCGCCCGTCCATCTCGTCGTACTGGCGCGCCGAGGAGCTGTCCCGCATGAACGCCGCCCCCGGATTGGACATCACGTGGCTCCAGGCGGACCCCTCGACCTCGGTGAGCACCCGCAACGCGTCGAACTTCGACAGGATCACCGCCAGCCGGGGCCGGCCCGCCCCCACCGCCAGCAGCAGGTTGCTCAACACCGAGCGCGGGTCCCCGCCGCTCCACGACTGCGGCGGCAGCAGATCGTGCAGCTGGTCGCGGATCACCTGCACCCGCAGCGGGTCGAACATGAAAAACACCGCATCGGCCTGGCCGAAGAACCGGAAGTGGGTGGCGTGCAGGTTGCCCGACTCCAGATCCTCCCCGGCCACATCCCGCAGCACCACGTAGCGGCGCACACCCTGCCAGGCGCCGATCGAAAAGACCAGCGGCTCACGCTGATACGACGCCTGGGTGTGCGCCGCCGGTGTCGGCGGAATCAGCCCGCGCTGCACGAACAACGGCCGCTCATAGTTATTGGCGTAGGCGGTCGCCGTGGCCGGGGTCGCCGGCTCCATCGACACCCCCAGCTGCTCGCACAGCAGCTCGAGCTGTTTGATCAGCACCGCGATGTACAGGCTTTTGCCGGTGGCCCGGGCCCCGGCCATCGCAATGCAGATGGCCTGGCCCTGCCGCCACCCGTTGGGCAGCATGAAATGGCACACCGGGCAGATCTCCACCACCGGCGCATTCAGCGCCCGCCCGGCGTACTCCGCGGCCGGCGGCATCGGTCCGGCATAGCCGGGCGGGCGGTTGATCACGTGGATCGGCCCACTTTGCACCTCGGCGCCGAAGTACGCCGAGCCGACCGAATCGCGGTAGCGGGGCGCCGACACCTGCGGCGGCACGGTCCAGGCCGAGGTGTTGTCGTCGAGGATCGAGAAGCATCTCGGGCATTTCGTGATCAACGCGGCGGCCTCATTTCAGCACCGGCAGCAGCGCGGCGGCCAATTCGTCGACCAGCGCCGGGTTGGCGGCCAGGTGCCGTTCGGCGGGGGTACCCGCCGGGGGCGGACCCAGCAGCGGGCCCGCGGCCCGCAGCCGTTGGTCCGCCGAGATCCGCAGCGCTGGAAACGGCTGCTGGGTCAACAGTTTCACCGAATCGGTGAGCAGCAGGGTGCGTTCGTTGGGCGGCAGCGCCGACCACCGCGCCCCCGCCGACCACCGCACCGGCGCCCGGGCCACCGCCTGGGCCAGGTCCGCGACCGGGGCCTGCACCGGGGTGCAGCGCGCCCCCACCAGCGTCGCCGTCACCTGCTGGACGCCCACCACGTCGGCGACCCCGACCACCACATCGACCGCGGCGCCCACGCTGCCGTCGCCAAACGCCCACCGCATCGACGCCGAGGTGTCCACCGCAATCGACAAGGCACCGCCGCGGGACTGGCGCCGGTTGCCGGTGGCGCGCCGCGCCGCGGTGCGGGCCATGCTGGCCAGCGGGCTCAACGGCACATCGGCCACCGCCCGCACCATCACCTCCACGCGGGGGCCCCGCGGCCGCAGCAGGGCGAGTTCGATCGCGCCGGCGCCGGACACGTTGACCGGATCGAACCCGACCTGCACCGGGTCGACCTCCCCCGGGGAATCCGGCCCGATCGCCAGGTGCACGACGTTGTCGTGCCCAAAGGTGGCCGCCCCCACCGGTTCCACCCCGACGGTCACCGTCTCGGTGAACGCCGGCACGATCACGGTGTGCGCGTCGACCCGCACCACATTCTGACCGGGCGACGCCTCCACGTAGAGGGCGGCGCCGCTGACCGATCCGCTGATCGTGATCGACACCGGCTGGTTGGGGATCTCCACGCTGGGGGTGCGGGACCCGAGTAGATAAAAGGGCATCATCGGCTCCGATGCGTCCGGGAGGTGCGCACGCCGTTGGCGTCGACCTGCCATTCCGACAACAGCTTGGTCGCGGTCTTACGCAGCCGCCGCAGGTCACCGTCGGAGCCGGCCCCGGTCAGCTGCGCCATCTTGTCCACCACCCCGTCCAGGCCGGCGGCCTCACGCAGCGCGGCCTGCCGAGCGGCCAGCGGCTGCAGCACCCGGCGGGCCCCGGACGCACCGTCGGCGCTCACCAGCGCGGCGGCGATCAGCGCGTCGACGTCCACCGCCCCCGAGGACACCAACGACTCCAGGTGATAGCTCATCTCGGCGGCCAGGTTCGGGTCGGTGAGCAGCGCGGCGCACGATTCGGGTTCCGGCGCGCCGATCACCACGCCCAGCGCGGCGAGCACCACGAAGCGGACCGCGAAATCGTGGTGCACCCCGGTCGGGCCCAGCTCCGCGAGCAGCGCATCCCAGTAGGGGGTGTAGGCCCGGTAGTGGGACTGCAGGTAGCCGGTGGTGATCCATTCGCCGGGTTCGTAGACCCGGACCGCGGCGCAGGCCACCGCGGTGTCGTCGGTGTTGGCGCCCAGCACCCGGTCGGCCAGCGCGCGCAGCTCGGCCGAGTCGGCGGCACCGACCAGCGTGTCCGCGCTGAGCCGCGCCGGCAGCGGCCCGTCGCCGGTGGCGACCAGCAACTCGGCGGGATCCCACGGGCCGCCGCCGAAGACGTACTCGCATTGGGGCAGCGGGACGTCGTGCATCCGCAACCACCACAGCGCCAGGTAGCGGTCCTGCGGCTGGGGCGCTCCGGACTCCGCGGCCAGCAACCCACGCAGCGCGGCCGCGGTCCACACCGGGTCCCCCGGGTGGGCCCTGCTCAGCTGGTCGGCGGTCGGCGCGCCGACGTCCTCGGCCAGCCACTTCAGCAGTGGCGGGGCCCGCCGGGCGTGGTGGGTGGCGCCCTTGGGGCGGGGCGCGGCGGGCGCCAGCGACCGGGGG
>NZ_MLQM01000090.1:0-6239 GCF_001854525.1 Mycobacterium talmoniae | reverse complement strand
CAGCAGTGGCGGGTCCAGCCGGATGTGTTGGCTGCCGTCATAGGTCAGGATCGCGGCGGCCACCAGCAACCGGGTGTCGCGGCTGATCTGGCCATGCAGGTCGGTGATCAGCCACCGCCCGTGCCCCGGATCCAGCAGTGCGGGAACGATCTTCTGCTCGACGGGCTGGGCGACGATGTCGCCGAGCCCGGTGCCGGCCAGCAGGTCGACCGTCCGCAGCAGCAGCGCAGGATCGCGCGCATCGACGTCGCTCAACACCGCGGCGGCATCGGCGGCAACATCGTCGGGCACCGTGCCCGGCGAGAAGCGTTGCGCCGGAACCGGAATGGGGCCGGGCTGGGACAGCCACCGATCGTCGCGGATGGCGCGGGACAGATAGACCGCCCGCGCGGCGTCCCCGATGAGCGACGCGGAGTTCGCCAGGCTGTCGGTCGCCCGCCACGCGTCGGCGGTGGTGGCGCCGACCAGGCGCTGCGTTTCGCTGTCCACGATGCGGGCCACCGCCGGGTCGGCGGCGCAGCTGGGGGTGGCGTGGGCGGCGACGGTCAGCCGCGCTTCCGGCACGGCGTCGCCCCACTCGTCGCGGTTGAGCACCGCGATCGCCATCGGCAGCGCCGGGGCCAGCCCGACATCGTCGACCCGGGCGGCGAATTCGTCGATGTCGGTCAACAGCTGCGCGGCGGACTCCGGGTCGATCAGCGCCACCTGCGCCATCGCCGACCAGGCGGTGACGGCGATGTCTTGCCCGCCGCCGGTGCGGTGGTGCTGCCCGCCCAGTTCCCCCATCGACAGCGTCTCGGTTTCGTCGATGACCAGCACCCCGTGCGGGACGTGCCCCAGATCGGCGCGGGGCATCGCGATCAGGTGCAGACCGGCCCGCAGCGAGTGCTCCAGGTCGGTGCTGCGGTCGAAGGTGGAGAAGTTGAGCCGCCGGGCGGTGCCCGGCGACATCAGAAAGCTCACCGCGCCGATCCATTGCGCGGCGGTGTCGATGGAGTCCACCCCCAGCACCACCGGCGGCCCGCCGTCGAGCGCCGCGGCGACCCCGTCCAGCAGGCCGCATAGCGTGCTGAGCCGCCAGGTGGTGGTGTCGCAGGCGAATTCGACCACGCTGTGCGCGGTGACCGCGCCCCCGTGCGCCGGGACGTCGTCGGGCAACACCGCGTCGCGGACGGCCTGCCCGCCGTAGGGGGCCAGCCACCGCGCCGAGCGCCACAGCTCGATCGGGCGGGGCGCGGCGCGGCGCGTGTCCCGGTCCAGCAGCACGTGCGCGAAGATGTTGCCCGGCCGCCCGGTGCTGTCCAACCCGGCGGGAACCGTGTGCCAGTAGGCGGCGGCGTCGTCGTCGATGCGCCGGTACGCCAGCCGGCGCGGCAACGCCTTGACCTGGTCGGGGGTGGGGTAGGCCGGCAGCGGCTGCACCGGTTCCAGCGCGGTGTGGATGCCGGACACCAGCAGGTGGGATTCGTCGGGGGTGATGTCGCCGGCGGTCTGCTTGACCTGCCATCCGCCGGCGGTGCCCACGGTGTCAAACGAGGTGTAGCTGAGCTGTCCGTACCGGGTCGTCATCGCGGCGCCATCCCGGGCGTCAGGCGCAGCGCGTCCACCGGCGGGTCCAACAACGCCAGCAGCCGCAACCGCTCCGGCGGCAGGTTGGCGAACAGCCGGATCCACCCCTGCATGCCGCGCACGTCGCCGGCCCAGACCTCGCTGCCCATGGTGGTGATCGCCGACCACTGAAACTCCTTGGAGCGCCCGGAGATCGGCCGCCCGCTCGGGTCCACCCGGAACATATCGACCGCCGACCCATCGTTGACGCTCAGCGGGATCCGATCGGGGTTGTGCACCAACACGAACGGCGGCGATCCGGTGGCGTCGGCGTCCGCGCGGGCCCGCACCGCGGCGGTCAGCGGCATCCCGGTCGGGTCCCGCAGGATCCGGACGTCGTACCAGATCCGCAGCAGGCCACGGTATTCGATCGACGCCGGGGCACCGAGCACCCGCCGGCCACCGGTGAACGCCACCGGCACCAGGTGCAGCGAGCAGCCCCGGTTGGGGAGCTCGCCGACGAACTGTTTGCCGCCGTACTTCTCGTACTCGCCCTGCGCGATCTCGTAGCTGCGCCCGGTCAGGCCCCGACTCGGGTCGTGGCCCTTGGGCGCGATGTACACCAACACCGCCGCCGCGCCGTCCGGCCAGTCGAAGGTGAGGACCTGCTTATTGCAGTACTCGGCCAGCGCGATGTCGGTGATCTGCCCGGTGCGCACCGCCGACACCGGCTTGCCGAGCCGGGCCCGGCCGTCCAACACGGTCACAGGGGTGAAGTAGGCCCGATTCCAGTCCCCGGGCCACGGCACCCCCGCCATCACCGATTTGCGCACCCCCTGCGGGTCGACGCGCTCGGCGATGGGATGGGTCAGCCGCGAATCGCGGTTCAACCCGACCTGGTCCAGCACGGATTCGTCGAGTTCGGTGGCCTGCGCGTCCGCGCTGGGCGGGTCCAGGCTGCGGAACACCAGCACCTGCCCGAACCGCGGTGTGGTCCACTCCAGGTCGAATTCGACGCCGTCGCGCTGGTTGCGCATGGTCAGCTGCAAGTCGGTGACCGGTTCCCGCACCGCCGAGACGGCCACCTCGGTTTGCACCGCCGCCGACAGCTGGACCACCCCGTCGACCTCGACCTCGCAGCGCATCCGGTACAGGTAGCGGCGGCCGCGTTCGGCGTCCGGGTCGACGAACCCGGTCAGGTTGGGTCCGGCGGCCGCGATCCGGAACGCCGGGCCGTCGCGGTCGGCGAGTTCGACCGGCACCCGGTAGACGTGCACCGCGGCCACCCCCGGCGGGGCATTCCACTGGCCGATGACCCGCCCGGAGTCCTCCCGGATCTCGAAGTCGCGCAGCGTGCCCACCACCACGCCGGCAGCGTGCAGGATCGGCTGCGCGGCCAGCGCCGCGATCATCGACGCGCCTGCGTTGACCCAGACCTGCAGGTGGCGCACCGCGCCAGAAAGCGGACGGTCGTCGGTCGCCGAGGTCGCGGCGGTGGCCGTGACCAGATCGGCTTTGTCGGGCGAGTATCCGCGGCCACCTTCGGTGCTGACCAGGCGGTAGATGACGGTGCGGGGCGCGGGGCCGCGCCCGCCGAACCGCGGCCACGACACTTCCAGGCCGCCGTGCTCCGGGTCGTCGCCGGCCCGGCGCAGCGACACCGGGGCGACCTGGTGTTGGGGCGCCGGGGCGCCGACCTTGTAGGGCGCGAAGCCGGTTTGCGGCACCACGGCGGTGGCCTTTTTCACCAGCATGGTGGGTTCGTCGGCGTCGCCGGGTCCGGCCTCCTCGGCCGGGGCGGTCGGGACCGGGCCGCTGGCCTCGGGGCCGTTGGTCTCCGCGCGCGGCGCGGCCGTGTTGGCGGCGGGTTTGTGGTGGCGGCCACCGGGTTTGGCGGCGTCCCGCAGCACCCGGGCCATCTCCTCGGCGTGCTCGGCCACCGCACCGGGCAGCATCGCCCGGATCTGCTCCACCTCGGTGCGCCCCGACCGCAGCACCAACCGGATGTGCGCCTCCTTAAAGGAGGCCGCCGACACCGCACCGCTTTCGATCAGCTCCTCGCGCCACTCCAGCAGCGCCGCCAAGCGGGGATCGTCTTCGACCGGTCGCGCGTCGGTCATCGGCGCCGCTCCTCCCCATCGCGTCGCTCTGCATCGTCGCCGGCGCGGGTCATCTAGAACACCAGCGATCCGGATTCGGGGGGCGTGTCGTCGTCGACGGCGCCGGGCAGGCGGATCTTCGTGGTGGCCTCGAACTGCACGGAATCCTCGCCCGGGGCGAACATCGCGAAATCGTAGGTGGGCAGGCCATCGCCGACCTGCACCACCACCGCCCGGTAGTCCAGGCCGCGGCGGTCCACCGCGGCGTCGTCGATGGCCACCATCGAGCGGCCGGCGGTGACCGCGGTGTCGGTGAACAACGACGCGTGGAACGGGGCGGCCGGCCCGGTGCGCTTCTGCAGCATCCCGCCGTTGAACTGGTCCGGCGACACCCGCTGCCCGGTCGCCGGCATCAGCACACCGCCGGTCAACGCCTCGGCGACCCCGCTGGCCGGGTCGTCGAACATCGCCTGGACCTGCGCCCACAGCGCGTTGGCGCCCTCGGAGCGCACCGCCCCGGCGGCGACGGCCTTCGACCAGCCGTCCAGCGGCGAACCCGAACCGGCACCGGGCATCCGGAACAAGGTGACCGGCTCGTCGCGCAGCTGGCGGCCGGCCGACTCCAGCATCCGCTCCCACGGGCCGGACAGCCAGCCGATGCCGTAGAGCCGCTGCTCCAAGGTGCGCGCGGTCGATTCGGCGTCTTGCCCCGACGGCGCGGCCACCCCGATCTGCATGGCCCGGGGCAGCCCGTCGGTCAGATGCAGCCGCGATGGCCGGGCCGGCGCCACCGGACCGAACGGGGTGCGCAGCACCTCGCCGAGCACCCGATTCCAGGCCAGCAGCTGACCGTAGGCGGCCGACAGCCGGCTGACATCCTGCAGCGCGGCCCGCAGATTGTGGTGCATCGCCTCCAGTTCGGACATCTGCGAGCGACGCAGGTTCAGTTCGGCGAACAGGTGGCGTTGCCCGATGATGAACAGGATCAGCGCCGCGACGAAGTAGATGGCGATCACCACCGCGCTCACGATCAGCGAGAACGACCAGTCGGCCCAGCCGATCCCGGCGATGATCAACAGCAGCAGCACCGCCGCGAACACGGTCCAGCCGGCGGTGAGGGTGATGGTGGAGAGCACCCGCTGCCGCCGGCGCAGCGTCTCGTCGACCGCGTCGCGGTTCGCGGTCTGCTGAATCCGCTGCACCAACCCACTGACCTCGCCACGGGCCCGGCCCAAAAAGTCCGCGAGCACCGAACCCACTTGGGCGGCGTAGCTGCGGCCGGCCCGGGCCTCCCACTCGGTCAGGTCGGAGAAGGCGCGGCGCGCCTCGACCCCGGCGGCCGGATCGGCGAAGGTGCGTTCCAGCCGGCCCTTGAGGTCCGCGGTGCCCAACACGTCGCCGCCGGCCACCGCCGGAATGCCGATGACGGCCGCCAACGAGGCCGGGATCGCGGTGAACGCGTCGGCCGCGCTGGGCACCACGTCGGCGCTGTCGTGCACGACGCCGACCGCCACCCCGACGCTGACCGGGTCGATCCCGGCGGTGCGCCGCCCGCCGTCGGCCAACGTCAGGGCGGCGTTGACGTAGTCGACCCACAGCGAGGTGAGATCGGCCTGCACCAGGTGCGCGGCACCGGGCTGTTCACCCAGCGCGGTACTCATCTGGTCGGCGCCCCGGCCGATGTCTTGCCAACTGCCCGCCTCGCCGCCGGCCACCACCGCGTACGCCGAATTCGACCCGCCGAACACGGTGTGCTGCACCGTGGTTGCCAGCACCGACTGCACCCCGCCCAGCATCCCGGACAACCAGGCCGACGGCGCGTTGCGCAGCGCGGCCCACAGGAAGGACAGAAACGTCTTCACCGCGTCGCCGATCGCGATCTGCTCGGTCTCTTTGCTGCCGATCTCCACCCGGCCGCTGCGCAGCACGTCGCGGTGTTTGGTCCACAACGCCCGCGACACCGCCTGCGCGGCCAGCGGCACGTCCTGGATGTAGACCACCGGGGTCTGGCCGCTGCGCGGCAGCGGCAGCCGGCCGGCGGCGCTGAACAACTGCAGCCGCAGCTGATCCTCCACTCCGGCGGCGTCGAGTTGGCGGTAGAAGGCGCGCACCGCACGCAGCGTCTGACCGGGCAGGATCGCCAGATCGTCGAACACCGACTTATCGATCCCGGTCCACAGCCCGGCGACCGCCGCCACCACCGGGGCGACGTATTGGGCCACCTCCAGCGGTTCGGTCAGCGGCTCCAACACCACCGACCCCAGCCCGGGCCCGGCGGAATCCTCCGGGGCGATGAGCAGGTTGTGCCAGCCCTCCAGCACCAACGCCGGGTCGTAGCCGTGCGGGCCGGCCGAGCCGCGGGTGAACAGCAAGCGCAACAAGGTGATCGGCGCGCCGACGGCGCTGGCCCGGACCACCTGCTCGAGCAGTTGCTCGACGGCGCGGGGCACCCGACGGTCGGCCGGCGCGTCGGCGGGGACCTGGGGCGCGGCCCGCAGGCGGCCGTGGCGGGGGGCGGGATGGCCCCGGTGGGGACCGCGGTGCACGCTTTGGGGGGGGGGGGGGGGTGTTGGGTGGGCAGTGTTGGGGGGG
>NZ_MLQM01000089.1:0-20814 GCF_001854525.1 Mycobacterium talmoniae | reverse complement strand
CTCTAGTGGATCGCCGCCGGCCGGCGGCGATCCACTAGAGTTCTCAACACCTATTCACACAGGTCCCCCGCCCTCGCCGCCCTCGGGGACGTGTTGAAAACTCCTTGACGCCTGCTGGCGGGTGGTGGGCTCGGTAGGTCGGGAACGCGATCGTGCGGATTTGGGAACGTTCCCGGGTCGGTGCTTGGGACAGCCTGCCCAAACCGGAGATTGTCGCGTGAGGCCGCCAGCGTAGTGGCCGGGCGTGACCGGTCATTGGCTGGGCAGCCGCCTCTTGAGGGCGGCGAGTTCTTCCCGAAGCGCAATCGGCAGGGTGTCGCCGCCGATGGTGGTGTACCACTGGTCGATCAGCTGGGTTTCGGCTATCCACTCCGCATCGGAGACCTCCAGTGCGGCGGTGATCGTGGCGGGGTCGACGTCCAGCCCGCTTAGATCCAGGTCCGTGGCGGTGGGCACGTATCCGATCGGCGTCTGCTGGGCCGCTGCGTGACCATCGATCCGCTGCAGTGCCCATTTGAGGATTCGGGAGTTCTCCCCGAACCCGGGCCACAGGAACTTGTTGTCGGCGTCGCGGCGGAACCAGTTGACGTAGAAGATCTTCGGTAGCCGTTCGGGTTCGGTCTTGGTGCCGATGTCTAGCCAGTGGGCGAAGTAGTCGGCCACGTTGTATCCGAGGAACGGCAGCATCGCCATCGGATCGCGGCGCACCACGCCGACCTTGCCGCTGGCGGCCGCAGTGGTTTCCGACGAAAGAATCGACGCGAGGAACACCCCGTGCTGCCAGTTCAGTGATTGGGTCACCAGGGGAATGGTGCTCGCACGTCGGCCGCCGAAGAAGATCGCCGAAATCGGCACCCCGGCGGGATCGTTCCATTCCGGGGCAACGGTGGGACATTGCGCAATCGGGGTGCAATACCGCGAGTTTGGATGCGCGGCAGGTTCGTTGCTGGTCGGAGTCCAGTCCCGGCGTCGCCAGTCCATCAGATGGGCGGGCACTTTTTCGGTCATGCCCTCCCACCAGATGTCGCCGTCGTCGGTGAGCGCAACATTGGTGAAGATCGAGTTGCCCTTGTCGATGGTGGCCATCGCGTGCGGGTTGGTCTGCGCGCCGGTGCCGGGAGCGACACCGAAGAATCCGGCTTCGGGGTTGACCGCGTAAAGCCGCCCGTCATCGCCGAACCGCATCCAGGCGATGTCGTCGCCGATGGTTTCGGCTGTCCAGCCGTCGATGGTGGGTTCGAGCATCGCCAGGTTCGTCTTCCCGCACGAGGACGGGAACGCTGCCGCGATGTAGTGCACCTTCTTCTCGGGCGAGGTGAGTTTCAGGATGAGCATGTGCTCGGCCAACCAACCCTCCTCGTTGGCCATCTTCGATGCGATCCGCAGCGAGAAGCACTTCTTGCCCAGCAGCGCGTTGCCGCCGTATCCCGAACCGTAACTCCAGATCGTGCGCTCTTCGGGGAAGTGGGAAATGTACTTGACGTGATCGCACGGCCAGGCCGTGTCGGGTTGGCCTGCTGGTAACGGTGCACCGACGGAGTGCAGGCACTTGACGAATTCAGTGCCGGCGGCGAGTTTCTCCCACACCGGTGTGCCCGAGCGGGTCATGATCTGCATCGAGGCGGCCACATACGCCGAGTCGGTCACCTGCACCCCGAACTTTGGCTCGGGCGCGTCGATCGGGCCCATGCAGAACGCGATCACGTACATCGTCCGTCCGACCATAGCGCCGCGATAATGCTCGGTCATCACCGTCTTCATGTCGACGGGGTCCATCCAATTGTTCGTGGGACCAGCGTCGGCCTGCATGACCGAGCAGATGTACGTGCGGTCCTCGACCCGCGCGACATCCTCGGGATCCGATGCGCACCAAAAGGAGTTCGGTTTGTGCTGCAGGCGCACGAAGGTGCCGGTGTTCACCAAGTGCGTCGTCAATAGTTCCCATTCGGCGCGTGATCCGTCGCACCACACAATCTGGTCGGGTGCGGTGAGATCGGCGATCTCGGCCACCCAGGACACGATGTCGGGGTGAGTGGTCGGCGCTGTCTTGATCCTGTCGGCGATGGGGGTTGCCATCTTGTTCACTCCTTGCAGATCGATACTTCGGGCTCATTAGGACGGTGGGCGGTGCGGCAGACATCCATTAGCTAAGTATGCATTTTAGAAAAATCGCAATCAGCACTCGTCATGGTGCGGTCCGCCTGCGCCTGTGCGCTATCCGACGTGCTTGCCGAGTAGGTCGGGCGGTGCGGGCACCTCCTTGAGGTGCTCGGCCTGGCCGGCCACGACACCATTGAGGATCTCCCGCGCCGTCTTCAGCAGATCCGCCACACGCGGCGAAGTCAGCGAGTAGGAGACCGACAGCCCGTCGCGGCTGGCAGTGACCAGACCGGCCCGACGCAGGATCGCCAACTGCTGGGACAAGTTCGCCGGTTCGATTCCGACCTCAGGCAGCATCTCCGAGACGGTGTGTTCGCGCTGACTGAGCAGCTCCAACACTCTGACGCGGGCCGGGTGACCCAACGTTTTGAAGAATTCGGCCTTCATCCGGTACAGCGGTTGGCGCGAACTCGCGACCACGGCGCCTCCTGGCGTATCGCTCGGAACGGGGTCCCATGCTCACCAACCGCGGCCAGTGAGCTAGTTGCGAATGTTAGCAAGTTGACCATCCTATGGTCGTGCAGATAGGAAGAACGTGTTCTAGTTCGAGTCGGTGAGAGGTGTCCATCGTGGGAATTCCGGTGATCGTGGAGGCGGTGCGTACGCCGATCGGCAAACGAGGCGGCTGGCTATCGGGGCTGCACGCGTCCGAGATTCTCGGCGCGGCACAAAAGGGCCTGGTGGAGCGTGCCGGCATCGACCCGATGCTGGTTGAGCAGGTCATCGGTGGGTGCGTCACTCAGGCCGGCGCGCAGTCCAACGATGTCACCCGCACCGCCTGGCTGGCGGCGGGCCTGCCTTGGCAGGTGGGAGCCACGACGATCGACTGTCAGTGCGGTTCTGCGCAGCAGGCCAACCACCTGATCGCCGCACTGATCGGCACGGGCGTCATCGATATCGGCATCGCCTGCGGAATCGAAGCGATGAGCCAGGTCCCGCTGGGCGCCAATGTGGGTACCGAGGCCGGCCCGCGCCGGCCGGAGTCTTGGGACATCGACCTGCCGAACCAGTTTGAGGCTGCCGAGCGGATCGCGCGTCGGCGCGGGCTCGGCCGCACCGACGTCGAGGTCCTCGGGGTGCGCTCGCAGGTGCTGGCCAAGCAAGCCTGGGACGAGGGCCGGTTCGCCCGTGAGGTGCTCCCGGTGACCGCTCCAGTCGTCGATGAGCACGGCAGCACGACCGGCGAAAAGCAGTTCGTGACCCGCGATCAGGGTTTGCGCGACACCACCGCCGAGTCGCTTGCCACGCTCAAGCCGGTGGTCGACGGCGCGATCCACACCGCCGGTACTTCTTCGCAGATCTCCGACGGCGCAGCCGCGGTGCTGTGGATGGACTCCGACCGGGCTAAGGCACTCGGGCTGCGGCCGCGAGCGCGGATCGTCTCGCAGGTCCTTGTCGGGGCTGAACCTGAGTTTCACCTTGACGGCCCGGTGCAGGCCACCGCGAAGGTGTTGGGCAAAGCAGGGATGAAGATCGGCGACCTGGATCTGTTCGAGGTCAACGAGGCGTTTGCTTCCGTCGTGTTGTCGTGGGCGCAGGTGCACCAGCCCGACATGGACAAGGTCAACGTCAACGGCGGTGCGATCGCGCTCGGTCACCCTGTTGGTTGCACCGGTTCGCGGCTGATCACCACCGCACTGCACGAGCTGGAACGCCGCGATGGTTCCACAGCCCTGATCTCGATGTGCGCGGGCGGCGCGCTGGCCACTGGCACCATCATCGAACGCATTTAGCCAGCCCGCCGCCAGCTACCGGCCGGACCCGCCGCCACCCGCGGCGACTACCCGATGACCCTGGGGAACAGCTTCGCGTCGCTGCCTGCGCACCGCGTCGACCGGCGTCAGCCTAAGCGCTCGATGATAGTCACGTTGGCGGTGCCGCCGCCCTCGCAGATGGTTTGCAGACCGTAGCGGCCTCCGGTGCGCTCCAATTCGTTGAGCAGAGTGGCGAACAGCTTCGTACCAGTGGCACCGAGCGGGTGGCCAAGGGCGATCGCGCCGCCATTGGGGTTCACTTTGGCAGGATCGGCACCGGTTTCCTTGATCCAAGCCAGCACGACTGGGGCGAAGGCCTCGTTGATCTCGACGACGTCGATGTCATCGATTGTCAGCCCGGCCTTGGCCAGTGCGTACTCGGTAGCGGGGATCGGCGCGCTGAGCATGAAGATGGGGTCGGCGCCGCGGGCGCTGAGGTGATGGATGCGGGCGCGGGGTTTTAGACCGTGGGCCGCCACCGCGGACTCGGAAGCAACGAGAGCAGCGCTAGCGCCGTCGGAGATCTGGCTGGCTAGGGCCGCAGTGAGGCGCCCGCCCTCCACGAGGGTGTTCAGTGCGGCCATCTTTTGCAGGCTGGTCTCGCGGGGGCCTTCGTCGACGCGGAAGTCCCCTACCGCCACGATCTCGTTATCGAATCGGCCCGACGCGGTCGCGTTGCGGGCGCGGTGGTGGCTGCCCAGCGCCCAGCTCTCCATGTCCTCGCGGCTGATGTCCCATCGCTGCGCGATCAGCTCCGCGCCGCGGAACTGCGAGACCTCCTGGTCTCCGTAGCGACTTTCCCAGCCGGGCGAGTCCGCGAAGGGGGTCTGGAAACCGAACTGGGCGCCGACAGCCATTGCCGAGGCGATCGGGATCATGCTCATGTTTTGCACGCCACCCGCGACGATCAGGTCGGCGGTGCCGCTCATTACGGCTTGGGCGGCGAAGTGCAGGGCTTGCTGACTCGATCCGCACTGACGATCAACCGTCACTCCCGGAACGTGCTCGGGTAACCCCGCGGTGAGCCACGCGGTGCGGGCGATGTTTCCGGCTTGCGGACCGATTGCATCCACACAGCCGAAGATCACGTCGTCGACCTGTGCCGGATCCATGGCGTTGCGGTCGATCAGCTGCCTGATCACGGCGGCCCCGAGGTCGGCGGGGTGCATCCCGGCCAGCGCGCCACCCTTCTTGCCGACCGCGGTGCGGATGACGTCAACGATGTATGCCTCGCGCATGCAAGCACTCCTCACCGTGTTTTGAGATAGCCGCCGACCTGCATCCGAACTCCTGCCGGACCGGGCAGGCAGCGCCGGTCGATCTAACCAATCAAATGCTTGGTGGAGCATACGGCACGTCGCCTGTTCCGACTACGCGCCAGCAGCCCCGCCCCTATCGATCCCCCTTGCGTAGCAGATGATAAATTCTTCAACTTGTTGATTGCAGGAGTGTGTAAGTCTTCAGGAGTGTGTGGTGTCCGAGCCGCTGTACAAGCTCAAGGCGGAGTTCTTCAAGACCCTGGGCCATCCGGCACGGATCAGGATCCTGGAGCTGCTCTCAGAGCGAGACCGGTCGGTGGGTGAACTGCTGCCGGAGGTGGGGCTGGAGTCGTCGAACCTGTCGCAGCAGTTGGCGGTGTTGCGGCGTGCAGGTGTCGTTGAGGCGCGCAAGGACGGTAACTCGGTGATCTACTCGATCACCTCGCCCGATATTTCTGAACTGCTGGCGGTGGCGCGCCGGGTGCTCACCGGGATGCTCAGTGACCGCGTCGCCGTGCTGGAGGATCTACGCGCCGGCAGCGCGGCGCAGTAACGCGATGGGCTGGTTGCGCAAGATTTTTCGGGTCGGCCGTGTTGTCGAACCCGGCGGCCGCCTACCCGCCGCCGTGGTGGAATCACCTGCGGGTGTGCGGGGTTCGTTACAAATCCGGCATGTCGATGCCGGATCGTGCAATGGCTGTGAGGTGGAGATCTCTGGTGCGTTCGGCCCGGTCTACGACGCGGAACGGTTCGGCGCGCGGCTGGTCGCCTCGCCCCGGCACGCCGATGCGCTGCTGGTGACCGGTGTGGTGACGCGGAATATGGCTGGCCCGCTGCGCAACACGCTGGAGGCGACCCCGCGCCCCCGTGCGGTGATCGCGTGCGGGGATTGCGCGCTGAACCGTGGGGTGTTCAAAGACGCCTACGGCGTGGTCGGGGCGGTCGGTGAGGTGGTGCCCGTCGATGTCGAAATTCCGGGGTGCCCGCCGACACCGGACGAGATCGTCGCCGCGCTGCGGTCGGTCACTGGTAAATGAGCACCGTCCTGGCGCCTGCACCAGCGCCTGATATCGCACCGGGCAGCAGCATCGGCCCGCTGTTGGCCGGGATGGTGACGTCGGGTGTCGGCGCGAGTGGTGTCGGGCTTGGCGTGCTCGGGATGTTCGGGCCGGCGACCTCGGTGCATGTCGGTTGGCTACTTCCGCTGTGTGGGGTACAGCTGAGTCTGGACGCGTTGGGGGGGTTGTTCATCGCGGTCACCGGTGGGGTCGCGGTCGCCGTCGGTGTTTACGTGATCGGTTACGCGCGCCGCGAGCATTTGGGGGTCGTTCCGCTGGTGGTGTTGCCGCTTTTCGTCGCGGCGATGATGCTGGTGCCGGCGGCGGCATCGGTTACGACGTTCCTGGTGGCATGGGAGCTGATGGCACTGTCCTCGCTGGTGCTGGTGGTAAGCGAGCACACCCGTGCGCAAGTGCGCGCAGCCGGGTTGGTGTACGCGGTGATGACGCAGCTCGGGTTCGTCGCCCTTCTGGTCGGGTTGTTGGTGTTCTCGGCGGCCGGTGGCGCGGACCGGTTCGCTGACCTGGTCGGGGTGTCCGACGGAGTGCGCGCCGCGGTGTTTGTGCTGACCCTGGCCGGGTTCGGGTCGAAGGCCGGCCTGGTGCCACTGCACGCCTGGTTGCCGCGCGCGCATCCCGAGGCGCCGAGTCCGGTGTCGGCGTTGATGAGCGCGGCCATGGTCAATCTGGGCATCTACGGCATCATTCGTGTCGATCTGCAGCTGTTGGGTCCGGGTCCGCGCTGGTGGGGGCTCACTCTGTTGATCGTCGGCGGCGTGTCCGCGCTCTACGGGGTGGTGCAGGCTTCGGTGGCGACCGATCTGAAACGACTGCTCGCGTATTCGACCACCGAGAACATGGGGTTGATCACCCTGGCGTTGGGCGCGGCCACGCTGTTCGCTGGATCCGGCGCTCACGGTCCGGCCACCGTCGCCGCGGCCGCGGCGCTGCTGCACTTGATCGCACATGCGGCCTTCAAGAGCCTCGGCTTCCTGGCGGCCGGATCGGTACTGTCGGCGACCGGGCTGCGTGATCTGGATCGGCTCGGTGGGCTGGCGCGGCGGATGCCGGTGACCACCGTGCTGTTCGGGGTGGCCGCGCTCGGGGCGTGCGGGCTGCCGTTGGGCGCGGGCTTCGTCGGTGAGTGGCTGCTGCTCCAGGCGTTGATCCACGCCCCGCCCGGACACGACACGATCCTGGCGCTGACGACGCCGCTGGCGGTGGGGACGGTTGCGCTGGCCACCGGTCTGGGCGTGGCGGCGATGGCCAAGGCGTTCGGCATCGGCTTTCTGGCTCGCGCCCGCACCGAGCAGGCCAGCGCTGCGCGCGAATCACCCGCCAGCATGCTGGCGGGGATGACGGTTCCAGCGGCCACCTGCCTGGTATTGGGGGTGGCCCCGGTGGCCGTTGCGCCCGCGTTGGGCAGGGTGCTGCAGACGCTGCCCGCATCGCGACCTGTCGACTTCGCCGGCTTGGGTGCTGTGGTGCGGCTGCCCGGGCTGCCGGGGTCCATCGCACCCGCCGCGCTCGCCGCTGGTGTGGTGGCCGCTGCCGTTGCGGCGGCCGGTTTGGGGCGGTGGCGCTGGTGGCGGCGCCCGGCTCCGGGCACCTTACCGTTATGGGCGTGTGGTGCAGACGATCTCACCGCGCGGATGCAGTACACGGCGACTTCGTTCGCCGAGCCGCTGCAGCGGGTCTTCGATGATGTGCTGCGTCCCGACACCGATGTCGAGGTGACCCATACCGCTGAGTCGCGCTATATGGCCGACAAGGTCGTCTACCGGTCGGCGATCGGCGATGCGATCGAGCAGTGGCTCCACACGCCGGTGCTTCGGGCTGTGCACAAGGGCGCCCAGCTGGTGCGGCGGGCACACACCGGCAGCGTGCACCTCTACCTGGCCTATGGCGCGCTGGGGGTGCTGATCGTGCTGGTGGTGGCCCGGTGAACGCCCTGTCGTATGCGGTAGGAGCCGCACAGATCGGTGCCGTCATGGTCGGTGCGCCGTTGGTGATCGGGCTGACGCGGCAGGTGCGGGCTCGCTGGGAGGGCCGGACCGGCGGGGGGCTGCTGCAACCATGGCGTGATCTGCGCAAACAGCTTGGCAAGCAACAGATCACCCCTGCGGGTACGACGGTGGTGTTCGCGGCCGCACCGGCGGTCGTCGCCGGCACCACGCTGCTCATCGCCGCGATCGCGCCGCTGGTGGCCACCGGATCGCCGCTGGATCCGGCCGCTGACCTGTTCGCTATTGTCGGGCTGCTGTTCTTGGGCACCGTCGCATTGACCCTCGCCGGCATCGACACCGCGACCGCGTTCGGCGGCATGGGGGCCAGCCGCGAGATCACGATCGCCGCGCTGGTGGAGCCGACCATCCTGTTGGCGGTGTTTGCGCTCTCCATCCCGGCCGGATCGGCGAATCTCGGTGCGCTGGTGGCCACCACGAGCGCTCACCCGGGTCAGGTGGTGTCGTTGGCCGGGGTGCTGGCGTTCGCCGCGTTGGTGATCGTGATCATCGCCGAGACCGGGCGGCTGCCGGTCGACAACCCGAGCACTCATCTGGAACTGACGATGGTGCACGAGGCAATGGTGCTGGAGTATGCAGGTCCGCGGCTGGCGCTGGTGGAGTGGGCGGCCGGGATGCGGTTGACGGTGCTGCTCGCGCTGCTGGCCAACCTGTTTGTGCCGTGGGGTATCACGGGCCCCGAGCCGACCGTGACCGACGTGGTGGTCGGGATTGCCGTGATCGTGGCGAAAGTGACGGTACTGGCGACGCTACTGGCCACCGCCGAGGTCTTCATTGCGAAGTTGCGGCTGTTCCGGGTTCCTGAACTGCTGGCCGGGTCCTTTCTGTTGGCGCTGCTCGCGGTGACGGCCGCGAACTTCTTCGTAGTGCGGGGGTGAGCACGCAATGATCACCCCTGACTTCGCGATCCTGGTCGACTTCGCCGCCGGCGGGCTCATGTTGGCGGCGGTGCTCATTGTGTGGCGGCGCGATCTGCGCGCCATCACCAGCCTCCTCGCCTGGCAGGGTGTCGCTGTGGCCGCGATCCCGCTTCTGCGCGGCGCACACGACGGGGACATCGAGCTCGTGGGCCTCGGTGTGGCGGTGTTCGCCCTGCGGGCGGTGGTGCTGCCGTGGCTGCTGGCCCGGGCGGTACGGGCCGAACCGCGAGCGCTGCGGGAGGCAACCCCGCTGGTGAACACCGCCAGTTCACTGCTCATCACCGCCGGGTTGACCGTGGCAGCGTTTGCCATCAGCCAGCCGCTGGCCAACCTCGAACCGAACGCATCGACCAGCGCGGTCCCCGCCGCGGTCGCGGTCGTGCTGGTCGCGCTGTTCGTGATGACCACGCGCCGTCACGCGGTATCGCAGGCGGCCGGTTTCTTGATCTTGGACAACGGGATCACGGCGACCGCCTTTCTGTTGACCGCCGGCGTGCCGCTAATCGTCGAACTCGGTGCGTCACTGGACGTGCTGTTCGCTCTCATCGTGATCGGAGTCCTGACCGGTCGGCTGCGCCATACCTTCGGCGGTGCGGACCTCGATGCATTACGGGAGCTGCGCGACTGATGACCGCACTACTGCTCACTGCGATCCTCACGCCCGTGCTGGCGGCGATCGTCAATCTGGTTGTGGGATGGCGGCGCGCCTCCGCTCTGTTCACCGTGACCTCGGCGGCGGTCGCGCTCGCGTGCGGGGCGGCACTGGGTTTCGGCGTCGGTTCCGGGCCGCACCTGGCCGCGGGTGGGCTGCTGCGCGCGGACGCACTGACCGCCACCATGCTCCTCGTCGTCGGAATGGTCGGCACCCTGGCCACCGGGGCCGGCATCGGCTACATCGACACCGAACTGGCCGAAGGCCACATCGATGCGCGCGCGGCCCGGCTGTACGGGGTACTAACACCGGTGTTTCTGGCCGCGATGATTCTGGCGTTGTGCGCCAACAACATCGGCGTGATCTGGGTAGCGGTCGAGGCCACCACGATCGCCACCGCGTTCTTGGTCGGGCATCACCGCACCCGCACCGCGCTGGAAGCGACGTGGAAATACGTGGTGATCTGCTCGGTGGGGATCGCGGTCGCGTTCCTGGGTACGGTGCTGCTGTACTTCGCCGCACGCCACGGCGGCGCACCGGCAGACCAGGCCCTGAACCTCGACGTGCTCGCCGCCCACGCCGACCTCCTGGATCGGCGGGTTGCCCGGTTGGCCGGTGGGCTGCTGCTGATCGGGTACGGCGCGAAGGTCGGCTTGTTCCCGTTTCACACCTGGCTGGCCGATGCCCACAGCCAGGCACCCGCGCCGGTCTCGGCGCTGATGAGTGGCGTGCTGCTGTCGGTGGCATTCTCGGTGTTGATCCGGCTCAAACCCATCATCGACACCGCCGCGGGGGCCACCTTCCTACGCACCGGGCTGTTGCTGGTCGGGTTGGCCACGTTGCTGATCGCGGCGCTGATGCTCACCGTGACCGGTGACCTCAAACGGATGCTGGCGTACTCGTCGATGGAGAACATGGGCCTGATCGCGATCGCCGCGGCGGCGGGGACCACGCTGGCGATCGCCGCGCTGCTGCTGCACGTCCTCGCGCACGGCATCGGCAAAACCGTGTTGTTCTTGGCCGGTGGCCAACTGCAGGCCGCGCACCACTCCACGGCGATCGCCGACATCACCGGTGTCCTGCCACGTTCGCGGCTGGTCGGCGGTGCGTTCGCGGCGGGGCTGGTAGTGCTGCTCGGCCTGCCCCCGTTTGCGATGTTCGCCAGTGAACTGGCGATCGCTCGCGCGCTTGCCGACGCGCATCTGGCCTGGGCGCTGGGTGCCGCCATGCTGCTCATTGCGGTCGGGTTCGCGGCGCTGGCACGCAACGCGGGCCGCATGCTGCTGGGCACACCCCCGGTCGCCGCACCAGCGATCCCCGCACCGGCCGGTGTGGGCGCCGCCCTGCTCACCGGGGTCGTCGCCGCCACCGCGCTCGGCATCACCGCGGGCCCGCTGGCAAGTTTGTTGAGCACCGCGGCAACCCAGATCGGGGTGCTGCGGTGAACCCGGATCGGCTGCGGCACCGGTTATCCCAAACCGAGCTGGCAGATCGAACCCAAGAACTTCTGGCTTTAGGGTTCCGTCTTGGCCTGGTCGCCGCCCACGATGACGCTGACCAACTGCGCATCGTGTATTTGTTTTTGGCCGGCTACCCCGATCGCCGGGTTGAGCTGGAATGCGTCATTCCCCGGGGTGCCCCCACGCTTCACTCGCTTGCCCACCTGTCGTTCCCGGCTGGCCGGTTCGAGCGCGAGATGGCCGACCTGTACGGCATCCAACCGGTCGGCCATCCCAAACCACGCCGGCTGGTCCGCCACGCCCACTGGCCCGAGGACTGGCATCCGATGCGCACCGACGCGGGACCGCCGCCGGAATTCACGTCCAGGGCCGGGTTCCCGTTCGTGACCGTCGAAGGACCCGGGGTGTATGAGATCCCGGTCGGTCCCGTGCACGCCGGGCTGATCGAACCCGGCCACTTCCGCTTCTCCGTCGCCGGCGAAACCGTGCTGCGTCTGAAGGCTCGGCTGTGGTTCGTGCACCGGGGAATTGAGAAACTCTTTCACGGCCGTCCCGCCACCGCCGCTGGTGACCTGGCCGAGCGCATCAGCGGCGACACCTCCGCCGCGCATACACTCGCGTATAGCCGGGCAGTCGAGGATGCGCTGGGCATCCCCCTTCCCGATGAGGTACACCGGTTGCGGGCGTTGCTCGTCGAACTGGAACGGCTCTACAACCATGCCACCGACCTTGGCGCACTGGCCAACGACGTTGGGTTCGGCCTGGCCAACGCGCACGCTCAACGCATCCGCGAACAACTGCTGCGGCTCAACGCCGCCGTCACCGGGCACCGGCTGTTGCGCGGGGCGATCCACCCGGCGGGAGTTACGTTACGCACCCTGCCCGACCCACACGTGCTGCGATCGATCGCCGCCGACCTCGCCGAGGTCGCCCAACTGACCGTGGCCAACACGATGGTCTATGAACGCTTCGCGGGCACCTCGGTGCTGCGCAGCGGCGATGCCCGCGCGGTGGGCTGCCTCGGCTTCGTGGCGCACGCCAGCGGCGTGCGCAGCGATGCCCGAGTGGAACACCCCACCACCGCGCTGCCCGTCACCGAGATCGGGGTACCCGACGGCGACGTGCTGGCCCGCTACATGGTGCGCCGCGACGAATTCGCCGCGTCCGCGGAGCTGGCCGCCTACATTATCGAATCACACACCGGCCCAATCGCATACGCTGACACAACGCCGTCGATGAACGCGAGCGGCAGCGGAGTCGGCATCGTCGAAGGCTGGCGCGGCACCATCGTGCACCGCGTCGAGATCGACGCCGCCAGCCGCATCACCCGCGCCAAGATCGTCGACCCATCCTGGTTCAACTGGCCCGCGCTGCCCATCGCGATGGCCGACACCATCGTCCCCGACTTTCCGCTGACCAACAAAAGCTTCAACCAGTCCTATGCCGGCAATGATCTCTAATACGTCGCTACCCGCAGACCCTGCGGGCGAAGACAGCAACAGCAGGACCGTTGGCGTCGACGCAACTCATCGGACCGCCGCAAGACCCGCAACCGGCGGCGACGATCTGGTCATTGAACGTTTGCGAAACATTCACGCCGCCGTCTCATGCGGGGCGGGGCATGGGGCTACCTTGCTTGTATTTCTTGCCGCGACGTGGACGGTCGCCCTGCCGGCCATCGTCGCGCACGTCAAAGGGAGAAATTGATGCTCCTGGAGTTTTGGGAAAACTTCCGCCATAACCTGTTCAAGCCGCTGCTGCTGTTCTTCTATCTCGGGTTTTTGATCCCAATCCTCAAGGTGGAGTTCGAGTTCCCCTATGTGATCTACCAGGGCCTGACGCTGTACCTGCTGCTGGCCATCGGCTGGCACGGCGGTGAACAGCTCGCCACCGTGGCCCCCTCCAGCATCGGCAGCGTCGCCGGGTTCATCGTCTTGGGCTTCGTATTGAACTTCGTGCTCGGCCTGCTCGCCTACCAGCTGCTGACCCGGATGACCTCGATGCGACGCATCGACCGGGCGACAGTCGCCGGCTATTACGGGTCCGACTCGGCGGGAACGTTCGCCACCTGTGTCGGTGTGCTGGCCACCCTGGGTATGGCCTTCGACGGCTACATGCCAGTCATGCTCGCCGTCATGGAGATGCCTGGCTGCCTTGTCGCGCTGTATCTGGTGGCGCGGCTGCGCCACCGGGGCCTGGACGCCGCTGGATTCATGCCCGGCGAACGCGGCTACACAGCACCGCTCAGGCTCGGGCCTGGCGCCGCGACCCAGCCCGGCCCCGGACAGAACCTCGACGCCGAGTACGAGCCGGCGCTCGAGGAATTGGAGATGTCGCTGGAGAAGCGGGAGCATCCGCAGCCAACCGCCGCCCAGCCGGGCCCGGTCACCGCCACCAAGCTGCTGCGGGAGGTGCTGCTCAATCCGGGGCTGTACCTGCTGTTCGGCGGCATCGCCATCGGTTTGATAAGCGGGTTGCAGGGCCAAAAGGTCGTCCATGATGACGACAACGTCTTCGTGGCAGCGTTTCAGGGCGTGCTCTGCCTGTTCCTGCTGGAGATGGGCATGACCGCCTCCCGCCACCTCAAGGATCTAAAGACCGCGGGCCGAGGTTTCATCGTCTTCGGGGTCCTGGCACCCAACCTGTTCGCCACGCTGGGCATTGCGGTCGCTCATAGCTACGCCCACCTGACCCACACTCACTTCCAGCCGGGCAGCTACATCCTGTTCGCGGTGCTGTGCGGTGCGGCGTCCTACATCGCCGTCCCCGCTGTACAGCGGCTGGCGATCCCCGAGGCCAGCCCCACCCTGCCGCTGGCCGCATCGCTGGGCCTGACCTTCACCTACAACGTCACAATCGGGATCCCGGTCTACATCGAGGTCGCCAAGGCCATCACGGAGCGGTTCCCGATCAGCTGAGACACTCCTCCAACCCGCCTGTGGACTGCCGACGGCCGCATCTGTGAGCGCCAGGTCCTCGACACCGGGGAAAAGCATTTGTAGTCCTGCCCGGTCGCAAAGATCTACCCGCGCGGCAACAGCAAGGGCAGCTACCGGTGGTATATCGAGTACGCGCCGTCGTGCGGCACCATGCGCCGCGCACGTATCGACACCACCGAGACGGATCGCGAGCGCGGCTACAACCGCGCCGAACATCTGCGCCAACACGTCAAAACCGATGAACAACACCCTCGACCGCACCCTCTACGGCGGACGCATGATCGCCTACAGCGCCGTGCGCCAACTTGACCGTCATGCTCGTATTCGCCATCGGCCGCAACGCCATCGCCGTCTATCTGCACCGGCGATGACAACCTCACGAGCGAGCCGCCTAACGCCGGACACCGCGACCAGCGTCATCCCACGCCGGCCACGCCCGCCCAGCCGTCGCGTGGCATTTGTCGTGCCAGCTAAACTCACACCCGCCACTCCCTGACCGGCCGACACCTCCTATCGGCTCGTCCAGAGTGGCAGGAGGACGTCCAGGACACCGCTAAAATCCGCTGGTCACGCCAATCGGCGGGGTCTTAGTCAGGTATTCGAGGACGTCCCCCGCCGGCCGCGGCGCGCGAACGGGCAGACCGTTACCGATTGGCCAGATCACTCCTCCCGGCCTAGCCGGGAGGAGTTCTTTAAGCTGAGATCCACTATGTCTGCGCGGCGGAGATCAGCGCGGCGGAGGATCGTCGATCAGGGCTGTGAGTCGCCGGCCGATGCCCAGAGCCCTGTCGGCTTGAACATGGGTCAGTTCGGAGGCGGCTGCGGCGCTGGTGACGAACGCGGCTTCGTCTGCGAACAGGTTTTGGAATCGGATGTACACGTCGCGGACTGCGGGGTCGATGACTTCCCCCGCAGGGCCAATCAGCGGGTTGGACGTATCGACGGCGACGACTGCGACTGCGGCGAGTCGGGCGGCCATCTCGGCCAGTTCGTTTCGAGTTTCCTGGCTCGCGAGCGGTATGACGATCGGAATGGTCTCGCCGCTGGTCGTGGGCGCAGGTGTCGGTCGTTGTGGTTGGGTGTCGTCGATGGCGCGAAATGGGCCGGCGGTCAGCATGGCGTCGAGGAACGTTGGCAGGTCCGTGTGGGTCGCTCCGAATGGCACCACTGTGATGTGTTCGTCGGCGTGGTGCTCGCTCTGGGCGGCCTGGACTTCAGAGCTGCGCACCAGTCGGTAGTGTGAGTATTCGCTGTTCAGGTAAGTGCGCAGCCAGTTGCGCAGAGCGGTGAAGTTGGGATCACGCATACCGGCGCCGAAGCCACAAAAGACGACGGTCTTACCCCAAACCAAAAATCGGAGGAACTCAGCGGCGTGTTGATCGCTGAGAACGTCAGCGTAGGAGGACGAACCGAACACCACGGAGGCGGGTTCCCTCCAGTGGCCGTGGATGTGAATGATCGCGTGATCATCACCACGAAAGACCCGCTGGATCGTGGTGTTATCGCGCCAGGCGACGGCGGGCCATCCCGTTGCCTCTGACGGTATGTCATCGTAGTTCGTTGTCGCGATGAGCGATCCACGCTCAGCGTAGAGCTTGATGACGTCGGTCAGGGTGGTGTCTTCGATGTGCAGGGCCCCAACAGTATCGCGCAGCCATCGGCGGTACTGCGGGTTGGTACGCCCGCCCAGGCCGCTGGTCGCTTTCTCCGCCGCGGCGATCAGGTCATCGTCATAGGGGCTGGTGACGTCGGCTTTGGCGCGGTCAGCCCACACTTGGTCTCGCTCGCCGAGTTCGACGCAGCGGTCGATGGCATCGTTTACCAACCCCTGCCACATACTCAGGCGGTGACCATTCGTGGCGGCGGCGGAGACACCCGCACCGAGGATCAGCACCAGTTGCTTCTTAGACAGCGCGGTGCGGATCGCGTTGACGGCTGTGGCGACGCGGTTGTCGTTCATCGGTTACTCAGTGGCTTCAATGTCGGTTCCGGCTTCGGGTTCGATGGTGATGACATGTGGTTGCAGCGTGGGGAACTGGGCCCGGACAGACTGGTAGAGCTCGGTGCCGGGCGGGCACTCGAGTGTGACGAGCATCGTCCATTTCAGAGGAGGGGTTCCCCTGGTCAGCACCGCCCTCTGCCGTGAGAGGTGCTGCAGTTCGATGCGTGGCCCCACCATCGCAGTGGTGAGCTTGTGGTTGATGACTTGCACCGACTCCCACTTGCCACCGGCACGGCGACTGGCTTCCGTCTTGCTTTGAACGGTCCAGCTTTTCGTATCCGGCTGCGCGGATCGCTTCCACCCGACCGCCTCCAGTTCGACGACCTTGTGCATGTCGCGGGTCAGGCTCAGCGACTTTCTCTCTTTGTCGTCAGTGGGAGAGGTAAACGTATACACGGTCGTGTCGGGGCGCAACGTGATGTTCAGGCCGGCACCGACATAGTCGCCGGCGTCGCTGGGGTTCACTTCCGATGTCGACACCACGGTGATCCGCAGATTGACCGGGGCCGCCATCCCGTCGGGCATGGGGATGGCCATGACGTCCACCTCGTCTCGGGTGGTTTGCCCTTCGTACAGCACGTGCACGACATGGGCGGCCGTGTAGTCGATTTCCGGGTAATCCGACGGCAAGTGGCCGTACCCGACATGGTCGGGATCCTGTCCTCGGGCCCGGTCAGCGAAATGAATGGCACAACAACGCAGCACCGTGGGCGTGCGGTATTCGAGTCCAAGACGTGTCGCAGCGTTGGCTAATCCGTGCACGACCAGCGGCGCTGCGCAACTAGTTCCCTGGAAAAGCAGTGGGGTTGCGTCGTTGTCGACTGCGATGAAGGGCTCGGACTCGGCGCCGCCGAAAGCCACACCGGTAGGCAGGATTTGGGCGGAGGTGCGACCTGGGCCAGTGGGACTGTACGAGGCGCGGGTCGTCCCGGTCGGATTGTCAGTGGCGCCGACAGCGATGCCGTTGACGGTGTCCGCGGGGACAAGAACCCGGTTCATCCGCGTGGTGGCGTCGAGTTCGCCGTTGTTGCCGGCGGCGACGACGAACAGGACATCTTCTTCGAACGAGAGCTGGTCGATGGTGGAAGTCCAACGGTCGACGTGGTCGTCCGTCACGATTAGGTCAGGGCCGATACAGACCAGAACGATGTCGAAGTCGTTGCTGCGGATTACTTTTTCCATGGTGTCGAGTAACCAGTACATCTGAAGGTCGTGTTGGCGGCCCTCTTGCGGAATCGCGGCGTAGTGGGTGATGTCCAGGTTGGCCGGCGGTGGCAGCACCTGGCCCGTCAGATGCCCGTAGAGCATGGCGCTGGTCACCAGTGCACCGTGGGCACGACTATTCCCGTGTGGGACGGGGCTACCAATTTCACATCCGACGACCCGGCCCTGCCACACGTCGCGGTCGGCATCGACGCCCCCGTCGAAGACCGCGACTTTCAACGGTGGAACACCGCTACGCGGTGGGCGACCAGACAAAGTGAATGTGAGCGGCAATTGGCCCGACGGGATCGGGGCCGGTATTTGCCGCAGCCGCGGCATCGGCTGGCAAATCCGGACCGAGTTGTGTTGGAGCACTTCTGCCAAACCGCCCTCATCGATTCTGGCGGGTACGAAGGTCGCCGTGTCGTTGCGCCGTATCCACTCATTCTCGATCGTCCCTCCTGACGAGGAAACCACAGCGGTGACGCTGTCGATGGTGGCCGCGCCGGCCGCCGCGGGTGCACCGTCGACGTCGGGTTGGCCGTGCAAGACAATTTCGACCAGACTGCCGTCCGCACCTAAGGACTCGAACGGTTCGCGCGGCGCAGCATGGGCGAGCGCGATCGTGTCGAGCGCCTGGATTCCATCCTGGATCTCCTGGATGGCGTGGGGAGCACCTTGCGCGATCTGCTGCAAGGTCGCCAGACCGTCCTTGGGGACAGCGACGTACACCGTGCGAGCATTGTCCTGGACCGCCGAGCCAACGTGAACAAATCCGCAGTCACGGAAGAGACGTTGGGGGTACACCGACGCGGCCAGCGCGTAGTCGTGGAGCACGACCTCCAAAATGGGATGCTCACCGATGTACCGATCAGGTGTTGAGGCCAGAGCTTCTGCAGCAGTGACTGTTTGGGCGAGAACGCGGGCCGCGGCATCCTCAATAGATACCCGCCACGTCTTTTGCCGGCGAGCTGACGATGTCACGTCGACGGCAAGCTTGAGGGTCTCTCCCCGCACGAGCAGTGGGCGCCCGGCCGCCGGTTCAATCCGTGGATTGTCGAAGGCACCGTCCACCCCGGAGCTCATTGACCCAGCCTAGGGTGCAGCGCTAGGTTCACCGCCGGTTTTTGATCTTGTTTTGCACGGTGGTGTGGCTGACGCCGACGACCGAGGCGATCTTGCGTTGCGAGTAGCCTCGGCCGGCGAGTGCCTCGATGACGCCGGGCTGGTCTGCGCAATCGAGACCGTTCTGGCTGAACAGTTCAAGGACGTCGTCGAACTTGGGTGCCCGGTTTTGCATCCCCGCTGCCCGCCGGATCCGCAGCGCGTATGTCGCGATATCCGAACCGGACCAATCGTTGGACATCGAGGCCAGAATCGCCGCGTCCGCATCCGACAGAGATGGCACGAGGCTCTGCCAGATTTGTTCACGTGCGGCCCTGCCGGGTTTGGGCAGGCGCACTGTGACCTCGAATCGCCGGTGCACCGCCGCATCCAGAAGCTGCGGGTGATTGGTGGCGCCGATCAGCAAGTGGTTTTCGGGCCAGCTTTCCAACGCGAGCAACAAAACGTTGACCAGACGCCGGACCTCACCGATATCGGAGCTACTCGATCGCGCGCTTCCGACCGCGTCGAACTCATCGATGAACAGTACAGCATCGGTGTCAGCGGCTGTTTCCAATGCAGCAACAAGGTTTTGGCTGCTTCGACCGAGTTGTTTGTTCATTACCGCGGCCAAGTCCAGCCGAAGCAGTGGACGGCCCAGCTGCGCGGCGATCCAGCGGGCGGTCATGGTCTTACCGGTTCCCGGATCACCGGTCAGCAACAGCGTGCGTGTGGCGGGGATACCGAGAGTTTTCAGGGATTCGCTGCGGTACTCCTCGATGACGGCGGTCAGCAACCGGTGGACCGGTGGATCCAGCACGGGATCCACCGGATCGACACTGTCCCAGGTCAGACTGTCCGGCAGTTCCAGGTCCGGTTCAGTTTGCGGCAGTATGAACCGCTGACCCGGCACGCGGCGCGGACCTGACCACTGCGACAGGCCACCGTCGTCTCGCACTGCCGCCGGTTCGGCTGGCGCGGTAATCGTCGATACCACGGCAAGCAAACTTTCCAGCAGGGCGGGGTTGGTGGTCAGCGCCGTGGGTGGGCGGCGCAAAACCCGGCCGAGCATCTGTTGCATCCGCGCCGGGTGTCCATGCAGGCCAGCGGTGACGGCATCAACGAATTCCGCGGACTGGGGGTCCAGTTCTGCGCGGAAAGCTCTGATGCCGCCTACCTGTGCAGTTGCCACAGACCCATCCTGACATGTGTCGATATCGATCGTGAACCCGGCAAGTCTCGGTGAAGTATCAGCCGATCTTGCCACCGTGGTGGGATCGCTGTTGGGTAAATGATGGACCTAAGGTCCGACAAGTCCTGGTTTACCGTGCTGGGTGCCCCGCAAGAACCCCTGATCGCGCTGGGCGCCATCACCACCGCACCGCTTGCCGCTGCATGGCAGGGCCGCTTGCGCGTCACCATATAGCCCCCAGCTACGGATAAATGGGCCTATCCTGCTACAGCATATAATCTACAGGCCTGATGGGGCTGCAACCCCGTGTCATGGGAGAGTCGGTTGGTGTGGTGAGCGACCCTGGTCGCAGACCTCAGGTCAATGCCAGGCTTGAGCAACGTGCTCATGACGTTGTGCGCGCCATCGCGTTTGTCGATGGCACTTCCGAAGCCGAAGTCGTCCGTCGGGCGGTCGCCGACCTTGTAGCGCGACGGGAGAATGAGGACGACATTAAGGACGTGCTGCAGATAGTGGCCAAGCGGCGTGGGCGCAACGGCGACGCACGATGACCCCTCGGCGATGAACCTGGCGGCGTTAGTTTGAGCTAGGTAGGCGGGCCGAGTTTTTCGACGGTTTGTGCGGTGTAGGTGGTTTTGGCGTTACCGCCGGGGGTGGTTTCGATTTTCATGATCGCCTCGATGCGAATGCGATCACCGACGGCAAGGCCGCGGGTTTGGCCGGGGTCGACGCGGCCGAGTTTGACCGTGACGGCCTCGGCGTCGTCTTGCTGGACCAGCCAGGAGCTCACCGCGCTGACGGTGAGGTATTCACCGACGATGGACACCGACTGCTCGTCGAGGTTGGCATGTTCGACCACGTCGGCCATGTAGGCCGCCGCCGTGGCGGTGACCCGGACGCGTCGGGTAGTGCGGGAGGGTTGTTGCCAGTCGATATCTATGTCAAACCCGGCACGGTCCTGAGTCTTTGCCAGGTCCCGCACGGCCGAGGCGGTGCGCGGGCCCATAGCGCCGAGCTGGTGCACGAACGCTGATTCATCGGGGCTGGGGCCGATATCGTTGCCGGCGGCGAACACATCGATGGCCGC